>CAZTXZ010000009.1:10124-11866 GCA_964617895.1 uncultured Candidatus Saccharibacteria bacterium | reverse complement strand
GAACAACGACAGAAACTTTCCAAAACAAAAACGGCTAAGCTCATGCGAGCCAATCAAGGCGAAACCGCTCTGGTTGGGAGCTTTATGTGACAGAAGGAACCCCGAAAGGGGTTCTTTTTGGTATGTGGAAAAAAGCTAATAACAGTGGTATAATATTGCCCTATGCCTGAACGAAATACACACGAACTAAAGTTCGCCGACCCCCTTGTCGGCTTGGTTGCTGTTGCTAAGAAGCGAACGACATGGAGGCTGAACAACGAGAAAGATATAAGGGTAGATGATCGCCTCGATTTATTGTTGGCGGCCAACAGGCGCTGCTTTGGTATTGCAACGGTCGTGCGGGTGGCAGAGCGTACATTCGGTACTCTTACAGAAGAAGACTGCCTACACCATGAACTCTTCGACTCGACCGATAAAATGTTGCAGACATATGAAGGTTATTACGGTCAACCCGTGGGATTGGACACGCCGCTCATAGTCATCGATTTTCATCCCTACCTACTCTGCAACAGGCCTTTTGATTTGAACGAAACGGACGTCCACATGGTGGGTGCGGTAGCATGAAAATCCAGGTAATCACACTGTTCCCGGAGATGTTCGAAGGAGTTTTTGCCTCGAGTATGCTCTGGAAAGCGAGTGATCGCGACATCGTCCAGTACGAGACGGTCAATCTGCGCGATTTCGGGCTGGGGCCACGCCAGCAGGTCGATGACACGCCCTACGGCGGCGGTGACGGCATGCTATTGATGGTACAGCCGCTGCTAGCAGCTATCGAGGCTGCCAAATCACGCGTCGAGCCAGGCAGGGTGGCCAAGGTCATGTTGCCGACTCCGCGGGGCAAGGTGTACAAGCAGTCCGACGCCAAGCGTCTGGCGGCCGCCAACGAGGACCTCATTATTGTCTGCCCGCGCTACGAAGGCTACGACGAGCGCATCACCAAGTGGGTCGACGAGCAATTCTGCATAGGCAACTACGTGCTGACCGGCGGCGAGATTCCGGCCATGGTGATGATTGATAGCGTGGTGCGTTTGCTGCCAGGTGTCTTGGGCGGCGAAACGAGCGCCGAGATCGAATCGTTCCAGAACGACGACGAAAACATCGAATTCCCGCAATACACCCGTCCGGCGGATTTCCAGGGAATGAAGGTGCCCGATGTGTTGCTATCGGGCAACCACGCCGCCATCGACAAATGGCGGGCCAGCGAATCCAAACGCTGAGCTCATTCACTTTGCGGGGATGGTGGCCTATACTTAGTAGGTAAAAAGGAGGGTGTATGAAGCTATCTATAATCAAACCCGTGTACGCACACTGCGACCTGCCATGTGGTGTCTATGATCCGGCCCAAGCTCGAATCGAGGCGCAGAGCGTCAAGGCCATCATGGACAAGATGGAACACTTTGAGGGTGACGACCGGGTGCGCGCGCTGTTCATCAAAGAAGAACGCTCCGAACTCGTGAAGCACCACTTATGGGTGCTGTGGACGGACTATTTCAAGCCCGAACACCTGGAAAAATACCCGGATCTGCACGACAAATTCTGGAAGGCAACCAAACAGGCCGGCGAATGCAAGCATCACAGCGAACCCGAAGAGGGACAGAAGCTCCTGGACATGATCGATGAAATTGCCGATATCTTCTGGGCTACCAAAAAAGCCTAGCATTGCGAAGCCCACGCGGCTTATTATCCGGCGGATAGTCGGTGACAGTATGGCGCCGACGCTGCAACACGGACAACTTGTCGTG
>CAZTXZ010000009.1:0-10114 GCA_964617895.1 uncultured Candidatus Saccharibacteria bacterium | reverse complement strand
GCCAGGCAACCGGCCCGGGTGGGCGATATCGTTATGTTTCGCCACGACGGTCGGGATAAAATAAAACGCATTGCCCGTTCTGAACTCGGACGAATTTATCTATTGGGCGATAACCCCGATGGCAGCACCGACAGCCGAACCTTCGGGTGGGTGGGTGCCGAGACGGTCATCGGTATTTTGGTTTGGCCGCGCCGGAATACCAAGACAATCTAGACGATCGGATTATTCCAGGGGGCGGTCGTGGCTATTGCTGTCTCGGAGCGGCGTTTCACGCAGTTTTAGGGAGATGATGAATGCTACGACGACAAACGGTATCCCAATCAGGAACATATCGTGGAACGACCTGACGTAGGCGGTGAGGACGTCAAATCGGAGCTCGGGCGACAGTTGGGCCAGCTGGCTGAATCCACCAGAAAGCCCGGAGGCCACGTGCGCGGCGACATTATTGGGTAGCATTTGCTCTAGATGGTGGCCGAGTCGCGTGATAAGTATGGTTCCAAATATGGCGCCACCAAGGGCGCTGCCGATGCTGCGAGAAAATGCGACCGTCGAGGTAGCCGTACCCATCTTGGAGCGGTCGACCGAGTTTTGAACTGCCAGTGTCGGCACTTGGAACAGCTGACCAAGACCGAGGCCGATGACGAACATCCACGATGACAGTATCCAAATGTTGGTGTCGATACCAACGTGGCTGAATAGCCACATGCCGACGACAAGCATGATGGTGCCGATAATCGGGAAGTGTCGGTAGCGACCGTACTTGGTAATCAATTTGCCCGATACCATAGATGCTAGGAACATACCCGCAACCATTGGTAGCATCATGAAGCCGGATTTGGTTGGGGAATCGCCCCGGACAATTTGCTGGTACAACGGGATGTACAGAATGGCAGCGAACATGGCGATGCCGGTAAAGAATGACAAAAGGGTAGAGACGGTGAATATATCGTTTTTGAATAGGCTCAGCGGTATGATGGGTTCGGGTGAGCGCCGCTCTCGCCAGATGAAAAAGGCACCAAAGACGACAGCCAGGATACTCAGACTGATGATTTCCCATGACCGCCAAGCGAAGTCGACGCCGCCCCAGACGGTGACAAGGATAAGGCTGATTACTGACAGGGCCAGCAAGCTAGCACCGGCATAGTCGATGTGGTTTTCTTTTTGCTCCGGTTTGTGCAGGTGCAGGCGGGTAGCCACCATGCTGAGCGCCAAAATTCCGAGCGGTATGTTGATGTAGAATATCCAACGCCAGCCAGACACGCCGAGTATAGTGTGGGCGCTGGCAAAGACGCCACCCAGGACCGGTCCAGCCACGCTGGATATGCCAAAGACTGCACCAAAATAACCCTGATATCGGCCACGCTGTCGCGGAGGTATAACATCGCCGATGATAGCCAGGCCCAAACTCATCAAACCACCAGCTCCTATGCCTTGTAGGGCACGGAACAACACCAGCTGGTTCATCGTCTGCGCTAGGCCGCAGAGTGCCGACGCAACCAAGAAGATGACGATCGAGGTTTGGAATATTTTCTTGCGGCCGTAAAGGTCGCCCAATTTGCCGTATATCGGCGTGGTTATGGCACTGGTTATGAGATAAGAAGTCGCGACCCATGACAGCTTGGTTAGTCCATTTAGGTCGCTGGCAATCTTGGGCAGGGCAGTTGCCACGATGGACTGATCGAGCGCGGCCAATAACATAGAAATCATCAGTGCCGACATGATGAACATGATTTCACTGTGCGAACGTTCACCCTCGTGTGTTGTTGGGGCCGCTTTGGCGGCGGCGGACTTAGCGGTCATCGGCTCATCTCATCAGTGTCATTGAAGTCATCCGCCAGCTTTTTGAACAAACGTGCGAATTCAGCACGATCATTAGCCGGCCATTTGCGCATGGCTAGGGCCAATTGATCGAGCCGGGCTTGTTGGAGTTTCTTGACGCTGGCCGTGCCGGCTTTGGTAATAGCTATAAGGCTAGCGCGCTTGTCGTCCGGGTCGGCATGGCGACTCACGAGACCTAGGTTTTCCAGTTCCTGTACCTTACGCGTAACCGAGGGGGCCTCGATGCCTAGGTAGGCGGCGATATCTTGCATGCGACAGTTTTCGTTCGGGCAATGCATGATTGCCTTGAGCAGGGCGGCGCTGGACCGGTCGAGGTCTACGCCGTAACGTTGGCGTAGATTTTCCCATGTCTTGTGCTTGAAGCTGGCACGATGTAAGGCCAGCATGGCCTCCTCGATGATTTCAAGTTCGCTGCTGTTTTTTGGCATTCGCTCATCATACAACACTTACTTAGTAAAAGTAAATAATAATCTCATGATTCAATTCGTGACAAATAATATTGACGATTTACGAACAATAAGCCAAGGCTAGTTGGTGCCGGTAGGTTTTTTGCAAGTCGGCCATGATCTGTTTGTGTTCGGCCGCTTCTTGATCGAGGCGCGCCATGTAGTTGCTAGGACTTAAGACCCGTGCAACGACCCCAGTACCATGGAGCACGAATAGCGCATGTTCGTGTCGGGCGTTCTCGTCCGCACTAGCAGCCCGATAGGCTTTGGTGGCCGCAGTCTTGGCAATCTGATCACAGGCATGCTTTAGCGCTGTGTCGGCTTTGGGGCTGGCAGCATCTGGTAGCGGCGTGACTGCCTGGAAGGACTGGTTGTCGGCCGGATCGACCGTTACTGCCGCTGTGGGTGTATCTTTTTGAGGAGTGGCACTGACGTGGGCGTCGGGTGTAGCGGTTCGCGAACCGCTGGCCGCGACACTTGCCAAGCCGCCAATCATGGAGAATAACAGCAGGCCCAATAACGCATTTTGTTTGACGGCGGCGCGCAAACTCATCATTTGACTCCTGTGCCACTAGCCATATCGACACAACTTGCTGTGCCTGCACCCCAGGCGCTTGGTTTTTCCATGTGTAATCATTTTATCCTACTGATGGATAGTTCATGTAAAAAATCTAACATTACAGATGGTGTGCAGTCTTGGTATACAATACGCATAAGGGGATTAGCTGACATGAAACGACCAAATGACTCTACCAGTGGAATAGTGCGTACCCTGACCGAGCACCGTAGGCTTGTGGTGATTGGATTGTTGCTGGCTGCCGCGGTCTATGTGGTCATACCGCAGCTCGGGTTCTTGGATAATAGTTGGTCGGTTTTGCTTGAGAGTGATTGGCGGTTGGGGCTGCTGGCAGGATTGGCCTTATTGGTAAGTTATGCCGCTGCCACAGGCATATACGCGCTGTTGGCAAGCGTGAAGCTTAGGCTACGCGATACGTACATAGTCCAGATGGCTAGTTCATTTGCCAGTCGCGCGTTGCCGGCCGGCGTGGGTAGCCTGGGCGTTAACTACTTGTACTTGCGACGGCGGGGCCAAACGAAGGTCGGGGCGGCATCGGTGGTGGCGGTGAATAACACGATGGGCTTTATCGGCCATGCCTGCTGGCTGGTGGCGGCCATATTGTGGCTGCCGGTTGAACTTGCTCAGGTGCACATCCCAGGGGGGATAATACCGGTTGTTTTTGCAGTGGGTGTCCTGCTGCTAATAGGGGTGCTGTTTTTATGGCACCGGACCACCGTGGTAATACGCAGTTTCATCAAGCAGCTCGAGCAGTACAGACGCATGCCATGGCGATTGGCTGGCGCGCTGGGGTTCTCAATCATACTGACCGGTTCGTATATAGTGATGTTGTGGTTATCGGGCCGGGCAACCGGGCTCGGCGATTTCGAAATCACTTCTGCAATCGTCGCTTTGACAGTCGGCGTGATCGCCCAGACGGCCACACCGACTCCCGGGGGAATCGGTGGCGCCGAGGCAGGATTGGTGGCCGGACTATCGCTAGTCGGTCTGCCGGTTGCCCAGGCCGTCACTGTGACCGTGCTATACCGCGTCATCACGTATTGGCTACCGCTAGCAATCGGCTCCATCGCCTTCTGGTGGTCGCTCCGCCAGGGCTACATTAGATGATTTATTGATATGAGACGTACCAGGGCGTGGGTGATAGCTGCATGGTTTCGGCCGGGCTGAGAAGCGTGGTGTCCTCGTCGTAGAAGTTCTTCCAGCCGAACTTGACGTTCTTTGGTTCCTGCCGAAGGATAGCCCGCCAGGTGTCCTGTTTTTGTAATTGACTACCCTGACCATCCATTTGGATCATGGTGGCCAGCTCGGGGTGATCGGTGTTGAGCAAGTTACGGTCGGGTAACATGTCTGTCCGGAACTGGTGCAGCAAGAATAACTTTTGTGGCAAGCGATGCTCCCTGGTGAATTTCGCGAGCCAGTCGGCAGTAGCATTAACTTCGGTGATGGGTACATTGCCGATTTGCCTTAGCGGTACCTGTGTGGGGGTCAGGCGCCATTCCGGGTCTAGCGCCAGCCCGACATTCGGCTCTGCCAACAGTGGCGCAAGCTCTTTGGCTTGCTTCAAGAAATCGGTACGACCCGATTGCAGGTCGAGCACAACATAAACTCCGTGGGCCTGAGCTACCTTGACCCACTGGCTCAGCACGGAATTAGGTATGGCGCGTGAGTAGTCATTATCTTCGGTCGGGAAAGCCGAGGCGACGGTTGCGATGATCTCGAAAGTCGGCAGTACGGTTTCGTCCGAGTATGCCTGATACTGCTTAGCAAGCTGTTTGACCCGCTTCACCGAGGCTTCGGCATCCTGTTCGCCGAGTACGCCCAATACCGGTGCTCCCGGCGAACCGTACAACGCTACCATCCGGTAATTTGGTACAAGCGTTCGCCCGCCTGCCGGAAATTGATACGGCGCGACATGTGGTCGGTGGGAGCGTGTGACGGTCAGAGTCTTGGTGCCAGTAACCGGTTGCCAATAGGCACCGGCGAGCGATAGCAGCCAAACCAGTAGGAGGAGTTGGGCGGTCGGGTACCAGGCAATTTGCGGTATACGCCTCGTCATTGAACTATGATAGCTGTCATATTCGATGAAGGCAATGTATAGCCACGCTATTTGTCGGACGGCATCAGGGTTGCTGCACGTACGAGATTGCGTTGCCCAATCGCGAAATCAAGCGAGGTCAGGGCACTTTCGTGGACCGCTTGACCATGCAGCGTGGCGACGCAATCGAGCACGACACGCACCGGAATGTTGTGGTCGAAAATGCTCATGGCAGTAGCGCTGACGCTGATGTCGGTAAAGACACCGGCGACGTAAACCTCGTCATATTGCTTGATTATCGGTAGCGTCTCATCGTTGACGCAGTTATAGGTGCTACGCCAGTAGATAGGCAGGTTGAGCGGCTCGATTTCCGGTATGACATCTGTCTCGTGTGGCTCAAAAAAGTGCTTCCAACGAAGCTGGGTATAGAACAAGCTCTCCTTATCATTTCTAAAACAGCAGTGTATGATGTCGCCCTCGAAGGCTTTGCACAACCTGGCGGTACGCAGCATGACGGCCTCGGTAGCTGTGCGGTTGCGCCAGCCCTTTTGCATATCGATGACAAGTAATAGCGATTTCATGACAAGCCTATTATAGCGTCCCCGCCACAGAAACAATACCCTAGTAATGCAGGCAGGAGCGTCCAAGTATGATATGGCTAGTCAAACAAGAAATAGCAGTGTACAATCTCGAACATATGGGTTTATTCGGATCAGCTCCAAAAATCGTCATCGTCGAAGACAATGCCGCACTAGCCGAAATCTACAAGATACGTCTCGAGATCATCGGCTATAAATGTTTCGTGGCCAGCGATGGCGAACAGGCCTTGGAAATGATCCAGCGGGAGAGGCCTCACCTGGTGTTGCTCGACCTGATGGTGCCGAAGATTGCCGGTGACCAAATCTTGACGACCATGCGTAATAGCGACTGGGGTAAGGACATCAAGGTCCATATCATATCCAACTTGAATGAAAGTGATGCTCCGGCAGGTTTGCGCGAGCAGGGTATCGAGGGCTACTCGGTCAAGGCCAACTTGGCCAACGACGATATCGACCAGCTGGTTAATAGCATACTTGGCCCGACTGCCTAGCCCCGGATTTCTACGAAGCAGCCTTTGTCATAGATTGAGGGACTGGAACATGTAGTACACCAGGTAGGTGGGCCAGACTATGGCCTTCAAAATTGCCAAGATGACCAGCCAAAATGTGCCCGAGTGGAAGTGCAAGAAATATATCAGTGCACCAATAAATCCAAAAAACCACACTGCGCCCGCATTATTCGGATGCGTGACGTCCGAGCGTTTATACTTGCTGCGGGATGATTCGTCTTTGTCGGCCATATGTCCTCCTTCGTTTACTGATTGTGGTCGCGTCTGTCGCGCTCCAGTCGTATGGTAGGGTATTTGGCCCTGATTTGCAGTAAGAAACCATGCCGAACAAGCGTCCATCCAATCATTTCGAAGGATTGCCAACCATCCGATAAAGGTGTACTAATAAACAAGTTACTATGAAATATTTCGTTTTATTCTGGAATAGGCTGAAGATTTCGCCGATATCCACCACCATCGCGGTCATTCTGTTGATAAGCACTGGCGGTGCTTGCTGGAAGGTTGGAACGGCCGTGCTGAGCAGCTCCAAGGATGGTGCTTATGAGGCGCCAGTTACCTCCGGTTCGGACAACGATCTCGCCACTAACAGCCCGACAGAGAAAAAAGTGGCCAGCGACAAGCCGAGTACTCCGGCGCCAACAGAAACCAAGCCCAAGACAACGACTACTACGCCTACGGCAACGACCCAAACGCCAAAACCTACCCCCAAACCCACTATCACCAATTGCACGAACCCGGTATTTACCACATCGGACACCAACGGTGGCTGGAGCACAAATGGCTACTACGTGCACAATAACATGTGGAATGTTAGCGGCTATTCAGTTTTCGAGACGTTGTATGCTTGCTCGTACAGAAATTGGTATGTCAAAGTCACTGCCAACAACAACAGCGGTGATGGAGCGGTCAAGACCTATCCCAACGTCCACAAGGACTATTCAGGACGGACGATCTCGAGCTTTTCGACGCTGAAGTCGTCGTTCGCGGCGACCACGCCCGGCGTCGGCATATACAACGTAGCCTACGATTTGTGGCTGAATGGCGTGCCTAACGAAGAAGTTATGATATGGACGGACAACTTTCATCAAGTACCAGCTGGCGACAAGATTGCCTCGAATGTTAGCCTGAGTGGTTACAAGTGGGATGTCTACGACGACGGTGACGGCTATACTGCCTTCGTGCCATCGGGTGGTGTGCGATTAAAGTCGGGTACGCTTGATCTCAAAGCCATGCTGAACTACTTGGTCAGTAGGGGCATCCATACATCCAACGCGACCGTCGATCAGATTTGTTACGGCATCGAAATAGTCTCGACCAGCGGCAGCCAGGCAACCTTCAGTATCACTAATTTCTCGATTACTGACTAGCCACCGAATCAATCACTGATATTTCTATGATCCGGGCTAGACCTGTAGTCTCTCGATTTTGCCGAGGGTGGGTAATGAAAACAGAACGCAGGATAATTCGCTGCCGGAGAAGTCATTAGATGCAGTTATGCTCACGCAAGACCCTGTCGACCACTTGTAATCGCCGGATTCATGTAGGGTTTCGTGTATGTGTCCATGCATGGTAAGCAGTGGGGATTCATTTTCGATGAACTCACGAATGGCAACGCTGCCGACGTGCTGCTGCCCATCTTTTAGGTACTTGTTGTCAGGAGCTACCATGTCTAAGGGCGTGTCGAACGGAGCTTCGTGGAATACATAAATCGTTTTTTTGGGGTCGCTAAGCATGGACAGGTCGGATAAGTCGTCGCGAATCGTCGATTGCCTATCGGTATCCGTGGTGTAGTCGACCGGGAAGTGCTCGCCGTCTTTAGACGAATAGCCATGGTCGCGGAATACCTTATGTACCATTGAACCCGGCCGTGTGTCCCACTTTTCCCAATCTTTATGTTGGAATGGGGTCAAGCCGACGTATGGGTAGCCAGCCACATATAATTCTTGGTCCGGAATCGGCAGTTTGGCCACTTGCTTATTCATGAAATGTACGTTCGGTATGTTGGCCTGCTCCACCACGGGATAATTGCTCCTAAAGTCATCATTACCGAAGATTAGGTACACGCTCGTGATTTTACCAAGATCCGTCAGGTAATCCAGGAAGTAGCTGTTGATAAAATCGGCCTGCATCTTGATAGTTCTGATTTTGTTATCGAGAGACCAAGACCCACCATCTTTTGGCAAGATGTCGCCGCATAGGAATACAAAGGCTATGCCACGATCTACAACGAGCCGTTTGATTTTCTCATACTGAATCTTGTTGCCGTGGATATCGGCAGCTGACAAGCAAAGATATTGTTTATTCATCTAGATTTGTGGGGCCTGATTTGCGGCCAGTACTTAGCCAGAGCGCCGAAAAGCTGCTGAACCACTACTGTGGGGTCTAATTGCGCGAATTCTCCGACGGCTTCCAGACTTCTGCGGCTGGGCGCTTGAACGAACCGCTGTTCGGACTCAAGATCCGGAGCACTATTATTATACATAAGCGTATCGGACTGCATCTTGTCGAATTCTAGGCCTAGAACCATGACCTCAGTATCATAATCTGAGGATTCGCTATCCAGCTCTTCATCCGGTCGTATCTTGATTACCTCATTGGCGATTATGTTCGACTTTTCTTTGTCTTCCATGTAGATAGATTTGCCGCTCAGGACCAATCTGCCGGTCTGTGGAATATCGGTTATGGTACTGCCATCTTGCCCGATACGGTCGCTCCGGCAGAGAAAGTCGATGAGATGAATGCTACCGGATTGATCTATCCCAGGTAAGAAGTATTTCCGGTCGCCAGACTTGGCGTGTCGGCCGGGCCTGAATTCGGTCGCGAACGGCTTTTCTGTAGTAGGGTAGTTTTCGCGGAATGACGGCTCGCTCATATGCAGACTAACTTTACGTCCGTGCTGGCTTCGTATGGCGGTGGATACATAATCGACTCTATGTATGCCCCTGGCGGCGACTAGTCCCGGCATCAGGAAATCTCTCAAATCGGGTGAAATATCGCTGAACTCGCCAACGACAGTGAAGTCGACGTCGGAGGTGGGTGTAAGTCGATCGGCCATGATGCTGCCGTGAACAAAAACCGATTGGCCATGATCGTGAAGGCGGTCAAAGAACTGGAGATCGACTGCAGTCAATCCGGCGCTACCAAGTAGGGTAGCGATTCTTGGGTTATGTTGGGCGCTACGACCCTGTTCGGTATCGAAGGGCGACTCCTCGCCATTTCTGTGTGACATATAGGCATATAATAACACAAAACCAAATCTAACGCAACCAATTCTCTAACTTTTAAGACCAAAGGTGGCAGAGCTTGAAGCTTGTCGATTTTTCCGGGTTTAATCAGTTATGTGGGTAATGATTTTGGTCGTTCGATTCTGGATACACGGTATGGCTCGGCTGATAGGGTTGATACTGAGACTGTGGTTGTGGTTGCGATTGAGGCTGCGGGGTCGTCGTGGTCGGCGGGGCATGACTGCCGACCACGATATTTGGTGAGTAATCACTCACCGGTAGCACGGCTGGTCGTTTGCGTAGCTTGAAGATGCCGTATGCGATACCGGCAATCAGTACTAGCCCACCGCCGGACACCGCTGCCAGGGTTACCGGGCCAAGCTTGCGAGTATTCGGGGCTTGTTTATTGGCCGCGGTGTCAGCGTCATCGGTGGCGGCCGGGGTCTCTTCGTTCGTCGTGGTAGGGGTTTCCGTTGTCGTCTTTGGCTCTTCCGTAGTAGTTTTGGGTGGGGTCTCAGTCGTAGTCTTGGTGGGAGTAGTAGCGGTCGTTGTCTTGGGTGTGGTTGTGGTCGTGGTACCGCCGCCAGTCGTTGGTGGAGGCGTGGTGGTAGTTACGGGCGTCTTAATGGTGTATGAGGCGCCAGTCTTGGAGCTAAGGATATCCTGGTTGGTCGTGCTGCTGGCGACGGTTGAGCCACTTGTAAAGGTCAGGGTCGCGGTGCCGTCATTGCCCGAAAGTGCTTTGAAAGTCACCTTGGCCACAAGCAGGCTTGAGCCTGAGACGGGCGTAATATTGCCGCGGGCAATGCTGACTGAGCCACTGCCACCCGTGGACGATGCATCTATAGCGAATGCACTGCCGCTGCCGCTGATGCTCTGGAATTG
>CAZTXZ010000008.1:0-12784 GCA_964617895.1 uncultured Candidatus Saccharibacteria bacterium | reverse complement strand
CCGAGCTGACTCGAGAGGTGAAATTGACGTATGGGTAGTCGTACGAAGCGAGTTCAGAGGTGTAAATCGTTACCGGACGGGCTTCCAGTTCGACCGTTTTACCCTCGCGGGCTAGTTTGTAGGCCCGTTGACCGTTGATTTTCATGGCGCTGAACGCCGGTGGCGTCTGCATGATTTGCCCCCGGAACCGCCCTAGGGCTTCCCTGACGGCTTTTTCGGGCGGAACCGTATCGGATACGGCTGTTTTCTCGCCCTCTTCGTCGGCGGTGGTGCTGGTTTGGCCGAGCCGCATGGTGACTTCGTACGTCTTATCGAGCTTGCTGAAGTCACTTGCTCTCCGCGTATACTCCTTGCCTATCACCAACACCAACAGACCGGTGGCCATCGGGTCGAGTGTGCCGGTGTGACCGACCTTGCAGTTCTTGGGCTTTTTACCTTCGATTTGCGCCACGAGTTTGCGTACATAATTGACGACATCGAATGATGTCCAGCCCTTAGGCTTATCGACTAATAGCAGTCCTTGCACGCACCTGATTGTACAAGATTACGGTAGATTACTGTTGACCGGGCCAGCTCGGCGGCATCATCGGTGGCGGCGTGGGCGGTGGGACATTGCCGGTAACCGTAGTCGTGACCGGTGCTGGTGGCGCGTAGGCAGGTGCCGGCGGCTGGCTTGGCGGCGCAAAGGGCTGAGTTGGTACTGGCATATCAAGCGGCGTGTCGGCCGGAGAGTAACCTGCCGGTGGTTCGGGCGGTAATTGCGGCGCCGGTGGAGCGAATGGTGCGGCCGGTGCTGGTGGAGCAACTGGCATCGGCGGCTCAGGCTGACCGTGCAACGGATCACCAAGGGGTTGGGCATTCAAGGCCTGGACCGGTCCATTATCATCGGGTTGCTCACTGAGGGCGCGCATGACTTCGCTGCGGGCGGCATCAACATCAATATCGCCTTCACTGGTCGCGTCGGTCGCTTCATCGGTCGCACCATCATTACCTTTTACGGCCTGCTCAATGTCACTGAGTGTCTGCTGGGGCGGTTCGTACGGTGGAGGCGGCATGTCGAAGCTTGGCGGCGATGGTGGCGCTGCGGCGGACGGCATCACGCTAGGCGGCGAAAAATCTGGGGCTGGTGCTGGTTGGTTGCCAAAATTCGGCGCCGCAGGCATGGATGGTTCCGGATTGAACAACGTACCGACGTCATTCGACGGAACGTTACTGTCAGGTGCGGCCGTGGCCGTGAAATCGGGTTGCGGCAGCTCGGGCGACGGCGACACGACGGTAGGCTCGATATGCCCTGGCACATCGAACGCTCCAGGCATCGGCTGGTCGGCCATCGGCGGCGGTGCGGCCTGGTTAGCGTTCGGACCTCCTGGCTGATCGTGGCTCAAGAGTTTGTCGTTGAAATCATTGTCCTTAGCTGGGGCCATCGGGTCGAAGGACTCTTCATCCTCTTCCCTCTTGCCCGAAGCGGCGCTGCCAAATAGCGGCGCTGCCGGCGACGGAGTAGAAGTCGGTCCCTCACCAGGGCCGTAGTACGGCTCTGGCTCTTTGCTTTCGTCCGGGTGTCCGTGCACGCCATGAATGGTCGGCAGCGGACCTTCCGGCTCGGGGCCAAGCGATACGGTTGGCGCCACGACGTCGGACGGCGCGAATGTCGCATTGGGTGGCGGTGGCGGCAAATTATACCCCTGTTGGGCCAAGAACGTCGATTCGTCGCGCTCCCGGAGCGAGCCGCCTTCGTGGGCCATCTCGATCATGCCATCGGCCGGATTTGGTTGCGGGTTGGGATTTATTTGGGGTGTTGTCCCGCCACCCGGTTGCTGCAAATCGAGCTCGTGGTCCAGCTGGCTAGTTACCAGCTGCTGGTTGGCACCGGCGGCCATCAGGTCGGCACTGACGTTCATGGTCTGAGCCGAGGTCTGGGCGTTGCGAAAACGATCCGTCGCGGCCACGACACCGGTCAGAAGCGCCGTCGAGATTTGTGGATCGAGCAGTTTCTTGCCGAGTTGTTTGGACAGCTGGGTAATCATTTCTGACAGGCTGCTGGCGTGTTCATCGAGCCAGTTGATGCTACCCAGTTCGCTACGGCCGGTCGAGGAGATCGTCACGACCGTGGCATCATGCAAGATGCGGCCGTGGGCGGTGATGGCTTGATCGAGATCTTGTTGTTCGCGCACCCCAAGGGCGATGACGACGTCGACGTTCAAATCACCTTGGCTGAAGTTCAGATCATTCTCGGAAATCGAGGTACGATACGGCGTGATGAAAATCTTGACGACGCGGTCTTCGACTTTGTAGCGAAGTTTGTCGGCTTTGGATTTATCGAGCGCGATGATGAAGTCACGCAGACTGTCGGTGGTCTGCTCGATGGTTTCCTCGGGCTTCAAGAATTCGATGGTGTCGGGGATGGCACCGCTGAACACAGCCGTGGCGTGCTTGTCCAGCTTGTTAAGCGCCAAAGTCAAGCCGATACAAGCTGCCAACTGATCGACGGACGGATTGTTACTGACCGTGACTAAAATGCTGTTCGCGGTCTGGAGTCTGTCGACTATCTGTTTTTTGGCATCCATGGGCTTTTTATTTCTGGCTTACTTGTCATCAGCGTAGCATAAACGGGTTGAGTTGTCGAGTTTTTGCGACCACTTTACAAACCCCTGATACGCCGCTATAGTTTAGAGTCGATTAAAGCAATTTAAAAGGATAAAGATAGCAATGCCAATCATCAAATCAGCTAAAAAGCGTGTCAAGACCGCCAACAAGGCCGCCGTACGCAACAGCAAGACTAAGCGCACGCTCAAGTCAGCGCTCAAGGTCTTCCGCAAGAAGCCAGCCGCTGCCGCTCACAGCTCAGCCCAGAGCCAAGTCGACCGTGCCGTCAAGAAAGGCGTCATGCACAAAAACAAGGCTGCCCGCGTCAAGAAGCAACTGGCCGCCCAGAGCAAGGCTGCTGGCGTAAAGCCGGTCGCCGCCAAGAAAAAGGTCGCCGCCAAGCCAGCCGCCAAGAAAACTGCACCAGCCAAGAAGGCTACCGTAGCTAAAAAGGCCGCTCCGGCCAAGAAACCAGCCGCCAAGAAGGCTCCTGCCAAAAAGCCAGCCGCCAAGAAAAAATAGCAGATTCCAGCATTCTAGCTATATGCGCCGCCATAAGCGGCGCATATTTATTACGAATAAATTACCAAGTTATGCCGAGGGCAAATCGAATTTAGCGGCTATTTCACTTTCAAACGCCTGTGCCGCCATCTGTACGCGATCGGCGTCGTATAGGGCCGCACCACTATGAACACCTTCGGGTGTTACGTATGCCTGGTGAACTGAGCCATCGCCCTTAACTTTGTACCCAAAGTATCGCTCCGAGCCATTGGCCGACAATTCGCGCGCCATGACCGACACGACCGTCTCGGTATTCGCGGCCAGCGTGTAGTCATCGCCATTGACCGCCTGAGCAATCGGGTCACGACCCATCGCTTCGATGATATGGGCAGTACCGGGTGTATCGCCAGGGATAAAAACTTGCATATGCAGTCGCGTAGTTACCCCGTCGCCACCAAGCCATAGACCAGGCCGACGATCCTCTCGATTGAGGGCTACGCCCGTACCCTCACGGTGGCCAATAGTCGTATTGGTCAAGCGCGGCTCGCTAGTGAACGCCAGGTCGAACCGACCCTGCCCCGTCGCGCAAGTGACGGTCTCGCCGGCATCCCTGCGGGCCTGCAGTCCGCCCAACAGATCATCTACATCTTCCACGAACTCTTGGCGGGCATCTTTGTATTCGGGGCTACGATCGCCATCATTCGGCGCGCGTAATCCCGTGAATATCAAGTGATCAAAATCGTCTGGATTATTGTTTGATGGAGATTCGTGTGACATAGCATTTTTGTTTTTACTTAACAAAACGTACTATAACACGCTTATGCCTATTTTGCAATACTGCTATTCGGCCAGGTTTACTATGAACAGCCTGAGGGCCTCATCCAGGTCAATGGATTCCCTTTTGCTGCGCCTATCGATTATCACAGCTCATCGATAGCCTTGCGTAATCGGCTAAGTCCCAGCGTCCGGGCCAAGGGCTGGCTCTTGCTGATGGTGTAGGGCTTGAGCTTGCTGACGCTGGCAATCTCATTTGGCGTACGAGTGCCGGCGCTGACCAGCAAGGCCAAGACATGCAGCTGCCAGGCAAACATGGCGATGATTTGGATCGGTTCGACTTTGAGCTGACGCTGCTCCTCGTAAAGTTCGAGTGCGCGCTGGGGTCTGCCCGAAAAGGCCGCCTCGACGAGTTCGAAGATCGTGCTCTGGGCCGTCTTGTCGGTCAGCAGCTCGATATTCTCAGTAGTAATCTGGGGATTATAGGCGCTGAGCTTGTCGATTTCGTTGGCCAGCCCTTGTTGGTTGGCGCCGACCCGCTCTATCAGTAGCCGGGCGTCGGCCAGCGACAACGTCGCCCCGGCCTGCTTTGCCCTATCTACCAGCCAGCCTGCCAAACGCGGTGCATCGAGCGCTTCGAATTCTCGAAAATCGGTCGTCTTTTGCAGGTGCTTGTACAGGCTACTACGCTTATCGAATTTGGGTTCGACTATGACTAAATCGGTAGTCTCGGGCAATTCTGACAAAAGCGACTCGGCCTGGTCGGCAAACTGCTTGTTGGCGCTCGGGTTGCGCAGTAGGACCATTTTTTTGCTCGCCAGAAACGGCAAGCTCGTTAACGCCTGATGCAGCCGGTCAAACTCGTGCTCGTCGGCGTCTAACCGCTCCAGTGCCAAATCGCCCTGCGTGGACACGAACTCGTCGACCAGCTCGCGCAAGGCGGCCTGGCGAGCAAAAGAATTCGACCCGGTGATGGTTATGACTCCCATGGTCTATCCATTGTACCAGCCGCTGCTTCGGCGTTGATGCTATAATATATAGCTAAGATGCAGCCGGGAGTCATAATTGTATCCAACCGATTGCCTGTCAGCGTAAAACGTGTTGATGGCAAGTTAGAGTACTACCCCAGCATCGGTGGCCTGGCTACCGGCCTCTCCTCATACGCCAACAATCGCCAGAATAAATGGATTGGTTGGCCCGGTATCCCAAATGAGGACTTAAGTGAGAGCGACCGCATCGACGTCACCAAAGAGCTCAAGAAACACAACTGCTACCCTGTATTCCTGACCAAGAAACAACTTGAGAATTACTACAACGGCTTCAGTAACAGCCTGCTGTGGCCAGCCTTCCACGAGCTGAAGGTCAAGGTCAAACCGCCGGATGCGTACTGGAGCGCCTACCGCCGCGTCAATAATTTGTTCGCCGAGGCCGTCTTGTCGCTGAGCTCGCGCGGCAGCACCATTTGGGTCCATGACTACCAGCTGCTGCTGTTGCCAGCCATGCTGCGGGCGCGCCGTCCCAATGATAAGATCGGTTTTTTCCTGCACATTCCCTTCCCCAAGCCGGAGCCGTTCTTCGCGCTGCCGCACGCCCAACAACTATTGGGCGGGCTATTGGGCGCTGATTTGCTCGGCTTTCATACCGACTCGTACGTCCAAAACTTCTTGAATTGTTGCCAGCAGGCCGACATCGGCATCGTCGAACCGCGCAAGCTCATCCTGCCCGACCGCGTAGTTCGCGTGACCGACTTCCCGATGGGAATCGATTACAACAAATTTGCCAAGGCGACCAAGCAGCGAGCCGTTCGGACCGAACTACTCAAACTGCGCGCCAAGTACGGACGCAAGAAAATCATCCTGACCGTCGACCGCCTGGACCCGACGAAAGGCCTGGTCGAGCGCCTAGAGGCCTACCGCGAGGTACTCAAGAACACCCCCAAACTGCATGGCAAAGTAGTCATGGTGATGTTGGCCATGCCATCACGCACAGAGATACCGGAGTACATCGCCCTCAGGAAGCGGGTCGAGAAACTCGTCAAATCGATCAACCAGGAGTTTGGCACGCTCCGCTGGCAGCCGGTCGAATACATGTTCAAGTCGATGCCGTTCGAGCAATTCGTGGCCCTGTATCGGCGGGCCGATGTGGCTTTCATCGCCCCAATAAAGGACGGCATGAACCTGGTCGCTAAGGAATACCTGGCAACCCAGCCGAACAAGCACGGCATCTTGATACTCAGCCAGACGGCCGGCGCCGCCGAGGAGCTCAAGGATGCCATCATCGTCGATCCGAACGAGAAAGGCTCACTGGCCTCGGGCCTGCAAAAAGCCCTGACCATATCGCCCAAGGAATTACGCGACCGAGCCAGCAAGATGCAACACCGCATCCAAAATTACACAGTCCATGACTGGGCCGGAACGTTCATGAAAACCCTGCAGCAAGCAACGCCCCACAGCGACGGACTGCATGTCACCTACCAGCTGACCAAGCTCAAGAGGCGCGAAATGCAAGATGCTTACCGGCGAGCGCATGACCGCGTTCTGCTGCTCGATTATGACGGTGTGCTCGTAAGCCTCAAGAACAAGCCCGAGGACGCCAAACCGACCAAGCAGCTCCTGTCCAGTCTGGACAAACTGACGGCCGACCGTCTCAACCACGTCGTCATCATCAGCGGACGCAGCAAAGACGACCTGCAGACCTGGCTGGGTGACCGGCGCGACCTGACACTTATCGCCGAACATGGCGGGTTCATCAGGCCGCGTAAAAAGGCTCGTTGGCAGAAAACTACTGATGCCAAGCTGAACTGGAAGCCCGAGGTCCGAACATTACTAAGAACGTATACCGAGAAAACCCCCGGCGCCAGCATCGAAGAAAAAACTGATTCAATCGTCTGGCACTACCGGCGCGCCAACCAGTATTACGCACACAAAAATCTCGTATCGCTCAAACGATTGTTGTGGCGCCTGTCCAAGGAGTATCCAATCGTGATCGATCAGGGACTGATGATCTTGGAGGTCCGGAGCTCGAGCGTACACAAGGGCGAGGCGGCACTGGGCCAACTACTCAAGCAGACTGACTTCGTGCTGGCTATCGGCGACGATACCACCGACGAAGACATGTTCGACCACTTACCCGGCTGGAGTCATACCGTGAAAGTTGGTCGCGGGCGCACCAAAGCCCGTTTTCGTGTCCAAAACGTTACCGACGTGCTGGCCCTGCTCAAGCAGCTCGGCGGCTAAGCCAACTACTTTTTGATTCGCTGGCAATATGGGCAAATGTGCGTGCCCCTGCCAGCCACGCGCAGTTTTTCGATGACGGTTCCGCAGCGTGGACAGGTCTGGCCTTCGCGCCGGAAGACGTTGGCAAATTGCATGTAGCTACCTTTGTTGCCTTCGGCGTCGACGTACGTCCGGTTGGACGAGCCGCCCTTGTCGATACTGAGGCGCAGCACGTCGACGATTGCCTGATGTAGCAGCTTCAGTTTGGCGGGCGGAACATCTTTGACGAGGGTACTGGGGTGGATCTTGGCCCCCCATAAACTCTCGTCGGCATAAATGTTGCCGATACCGGCGACGACCGTTTGGTCGAGCAACGCCGCTTTGATGTTCGAGTTTTTGCGGCGTGACAGCCGACCCTGCAGTACTTGCCAGGTAAAATCAGCCTCTAGCGGCTCGGGGCCGACTTTTTTCATAAAATCGATGTTCGGTACCTCTATGGTCGGCATCAGGCGCATCCAGCCGAACTTGCGCTGGTCGTTGAAGAACAACTTCGCCCCACTGGCAAACGTCAGAGTCACGCGCGTCGACTTATCCGGCAAATTGCCTATCAAACTACTGCTGGGATGGCCGGCGCCAAAATGCTCGCTGGCGCCATCGAACACCAGTTGGCCAGTCATTTTGAGGTGTATCACCAGCGTGTATTCGCTACTCAGGTCAATCATCAGCACCTTGGCCCGGCGGCGGACATCGTGTACCGAGGCACCCACCAAAAACTGACGCACGTCCGCCGGCGCATTCGGGAATGATTTATCGTGGTCGTGCGTCGCTTTGACTATGACCTGCCCCGGTAATAACCGATTCAAACCCGCACGGACCGTTTCGACCTCTGGTAACTCTGGCATGTATCTATTGTAGCAAGTGCCGGAGGATCGCTACCCTCTGGGAGTGAAAGTCTGGACCCATCGCAGCATGTCTCGCCCGGCAATTGGCGCCTTTCGTGGCCCCTGCCTCGCGGGCTCGACGACACCGCGGTTTGATTCACGTGACAGTAACCAGGCTAGCGTACGTGATGATTGCCTGAAGGCGGCATTATCACCACTCAAGTTGCGAGCCCTCTGGATGCAGCGGACCATGAACGATAATTGATCGGCCGTGACCTCGGAAGATTCGGGCATGGCCCGGGCGAAATCTTCCTCCTCCTGTTCGCGATCGGTGACTTCAAGCGGCGAAGGATTACCTCCCCTAGTCTGAGTAGATGTCGACAAGCCCATGGCTCTGGTGCGCGATGCAACCGTGGGCATGGATGCGGTCACCGCATGGCGCATGACTGCGGCCGCCGCCGAGGCGACGGCTTCAGGATAATCGGCGGCTAGCGACTGAAGTTCCCCTACGGCGGTACCATGATTCTGGACGGCGTGCAGCATGTCGATGGCAATATCCGAGGCGATGCCCTCTAGCGAGACATTCCCACCCTCGTACATCCCCACTTCCGGCAAAGTATGCAATAACGTCATGTGATTATGCTTATGCTTTTAGATACATTTATACCGTACTGCGGTTGACCGCCTTTCGCAACTTAGGGTGGCGGACATTATTTGATACCGCTACTTTTGGGCCGCTCGCTCTGTGGTCATCTTGTACAATGAATCCATGGATAGCTTGTCGGATTTACTCTCGAACAAAGGATTTGACGAACCACCAGAGGTGGCAGCTATAAAGCAGTATGTCCGTGACACCTTTCAGGCAGACGTGCACGTGCAGGTGCGGGACAGCGATATCCTAATTATCGTCCCGAATGCCTCCTTGGCAAGCCGGCTGCGCTTCGCTACCCAACCGCTGCGCGAGGCCGCCCAAACACAAAAACGGTTGAGTTTTCGTATCGGCAGCTGAGATTATTGAATGATTGGTTACAGCTTGATGCCGTAGACCTGCTGGTTGTAGTCAGGAATTTGTTTCTTGAAGAGGCTAGCTACCTTGGATGCCTCGCCACGGAAAGTCTTTTCGCCACATGTGGTCGACCAATAGTGCTGGATTACCGTGCCACTACCATCGACGATTTCGTACACGAAACGATTACCGAGTCCACAATAACCACTTTCATCCTTGAATTTGGGGTCATCGTTGCCGACAGTGTAATGACCGGTCAAGCGAAGGGCGCGCAAGAAATCGCGGTAGGCCAGCGTGTTCATGGGATAAGTCTTGGTGCGTACCACACTGCCTTCGTAACCCTGGTAGACGGTGATGGTCGCATCACTGCGGCCGACCACGATTTCCACCTGGTTGTGAGTTTGAGATGCCTGAGTCGGGTTATCGATGACGTAGCGCATGGTCGTATCGGTCAGGGCGTAGTCCTCGAGCAAGGTCTGCTTGGTCTCACCGCCGCCACCAGATAAAAGCCTGATGATAATGAAGATTATCACGACGATGGCTAAGACTAATCCGATAAGATATCTCATGGTTTATAACTCGTACATCTCTATACGGTATTTACAATAGCACATTAGTGCGTAAAATGCAAGTGTTTTATGCGGCCAGCAGATGCTCAAGCTCGGCAGTTGCCTGACCGAATGAATCGTAGCGGATGGCTTGCATGCCGACGTCGCGGGCACCATCGCAATAACCTTCCCGATCGTCCAAAAATACGCAGGCTTCAGGAGAGACACCAAGACGCTTAGCCGTGACCAAATAGGCCTCCGGCTCAGGCTTAACATACCCGATTTCACTCGAGATGACCAACTCGTCGAAGTATTCCAGCAGTTTGTCGTCCGGGAAACGGCGCTGCAACCCGCTTTGGGTAATATTACTAAGCATCGCCGTCTTGTAATCGACCCGTAATCTCCCTATGTAATCCAGCAGTTTCCAGTCCGTCTGCTCGGACGAATCTATCCGCTGCCGATATTCCGCCGTGGTTATGCCGAGCAACTCCGCCACGCGCTGCCTGGACTCCGTGCCCGATATGATGCCACGGTTGGCCGCTCGGATGACATCCCGGAGTTCGCTTGCAGCTGCTTCGTCCCGCTCGGCCAGCTCACGGTGAAGTAAGCTCAGCGCATCGGTTATGACGACGCCGAAGCAATCAAAAATTACCGCCTCTACCTTCTGACTCATAGGCCCATTGTACCCGACTGGCGGCCACCTGGTCACGTGCGCTACAATAGGTTCGATGAGACTTCGTTACGAAACAGGCATAGCGGCAATGATCCAATTCATGGTCATCTCGTTGCTCAATTTGGTCAATGCCATCGTCAACTCGATCAATTCTTGCCGCGACGCCGATACCTACAGCTGCGTCAGCGGTATTGGTATCGACATGCTCTACGTATTGGTAGTCGCCGGATGGTTCGGCTTCGTCTGGGTGTTGGCGTACGCCGCCCAGGAGCGGCGCGATCATCGCTTGGCCACCATCCTTATCGGCGCCGAGGGCATGATTTTGGCGGTCGCCCTGTTCAACGCCAAGCACTTCCCTGACATCCTGGGGCTTATCATCAGCGTCGTCGATGCCGCCCTGGCAATCTGGGTAATCTGGCTAGCCGTCAAGATATTGCGCGCCAAAGGCGGTCGCATCACCACCCGAACGACTCGTCGTCCCCGCCGCCGCCCGGCCGCCGACTAGGCCCTTAGAAGGTCAGTGAAGGCCTTGGGGTATTTGTAGGCTAGCTTATCGGCGGCTTCGCTCATGCTAACCCAGGCTATCTCGCTGTGTTCATCACTGATGGTTATTTGTGCGCCCTCGGGCACTGGGACTTTGTAGGCGATAAGTACTAGACCCGCCTTGGCTCCATTCTCCAGCGGAATCTGGATGTTGGATATGCAACTACCAAAATATATCGGCTCGCCAAATTCGGTCAAACCGGTCTCTTCTTCGATCTCGCGCTTCAGAGTTTCGATTTCGGTCTGACCTTCTTCGATGCGGCCACCCGCCAGATCCCAATGGGCCTCATCGTCCTTGAACGGACCGGTTTTCATCACCAGCACCATGCCGTCGGGCCGTGTTAGCAGCGCCTTGACCCCGACGTGGAATAATTTTTCGCCTGACATATATTTCAGCCTAGCATGTCGTCCGAGTGTCGCAAAGGGTACGTGGGGACGGGTGAAACATCGGTGATACTGCGAGCATCGAGCATCGGGATTTGTGATAGGTCGCCTCCACGTTCCAGCGCCACCAGCGCCATGTGGCTCAGCGCCACGCCTAGGCCCAGGCGCTGCCGTTCGCGCGATACCCGTACCGGCAGTGTGCCCTCACCTAGCCGACCGCGTGCGTAGCGGTGATCGGCCATCCAGTCATAAACAGCCATCTGTCGTCGTAATATCCGGTCGTTGGCCGCCTGGCCCCGCCTGACGAAATGCTGCCTGGCTTCCCTAGCGGATAATGTCCCTGAATCGCGCCAGGCAGTCTCAGCCGCCCACTCGATGTCCTCGGTCGTACCACCGCCAGGCTCGTTCATCAGACCAAACCGCAATATCTCGTAGTCCGCCTGGTTATCGGCCCGAAAATGGCAGTAATTTCGAAAACCACCGGAGACGAACATCAGCGCATGATGCGTGACCTTGGCCAGGAAAAAGTCGTCGCGCGTCGCCGGATCGTCGCGTAGCGATAACGCCAGATTGAACCGCGTATGATGACTATTCACTTTGTGGGCATCGACGTTGCGCGAATCGGTCGCCGGCAATGCCGCACCCCTACGAAAAGCTCGGTTATTATCCAAATAACTATTGCGACCCTGGTGTGAATCCTGCAGCTCCGCGCGCAGCCAATCATCAACCACGCCAGCTAGTCGCTCCGCCTCTGTACTCATCTAGTCATTGTATCACCGTAGTAACAAGTTTATTTTTCGGCAATCAATTCGATGAGGTCGTTGGCCACCCAGACGCCATCGTCTCGATTGAAACTTGGTGAGAGCTGTTCGTCGAACTGTGTGATCGCATCAATCGTGAAACCGTGCCGTTCCAGCACGCCGCTGATAGATTCCTGAGTATGAAAATAGCGCGATTCTTGCTGGCCGAGGGCCGATAGGTAAGTCGTCATTTGCGTCTGCGGATCAAAGACATTGTCCGGCCGCCGCGCCTCTTCGCACCTGACGGAGCGCACCACCACGAATAATCGTCCGCCCTGCTTCAGCATTCGGTACAGGTTGGCGACCGCCACCTCGAGCTGCTGGGCATTAAGATAATGTAGCACCAGCCTGGCGTAAATATAATCGAACGATTCGTCTTTGTGAGCCGGTTCCACGGCCGCCACGTCCTCGACACTAACGGTGACTCTATCGTCCAGCCCCAACTGACTGATCTTGGCGCGGACCTGCTCGGCGCCCTCGGGATCGAGCGTCGTCGCCGTAATCCGACGCCGCGGGTCGTACTTTGCCATCTTGATTTCGGCCTCGCCCCCGGTCGATATGCCAATACTCAGGACTTCCATGTCGGAGTCGAGTAGCGCCGCCAGTCCATCCCGTTCGGACTTCGAGACGACCTCTCCCATCTACAGCTCACCCCAGTTGCGGCCGGTGGTTACATCAACCGTCAGCTTGACCGGCAGCTCATAGACATTTTCCATGGTGTGCTTGAGCAAATCGGCTACTCGCTCGGCCACCTCTTCCGGGCATTCGACCAATATCGAGTCGTGGACCTGCAACAGCTGGCGACAATTGTTGTGCTGCTGGCCCAGGACTTCGTCAACCTTCACCATCGCCAGTTTCATCAGGTCGGCCTCG
>CAZTXZ010000007.1:0-13015 GCA_964617895.1 uncultured Candidatus Saccharibacteria bacterium | reverse complement strand
CCCGGCCGGGGAAATCACCGAATTCGCCATACCGACAGCTGAATCTCAACCATACGGCATCACTACCGGCGCGGATGGCAACATGTGGTTCACCGAAATACACGCTGGCCGGATTGCCAGGATAACGCCGGCCGGGGAAATCACCGAATTCGCCCAAGACGGCATCAAGAACTGGATAACTGCGGGGCCGGATGGCGGACTATGGGTAACTACCGGCGCCCAGAACTCGATTCTGCGCTACGATACTGACGGCAATATGACCGGCAATTATCCGGTCAGGCGTTACGCCGATCCGACACGCATTACTGCTGGTCCGGACGGGGCATTGTGGTTCGCCCAAGCCTGGGCTAGTACCGACCCGTCGGCCGGCAACAAGATTGGCCGCATCACCACGACAGGGGAATACACCGAGTACCCTGTTCCGGTGGCCAATGGTTACCCCGTAGCCATTACCTCTGGTCCAAACGGCCTGCTGTGGTTCAACTGGCATGGTGACGGCATAACAGAGCAGGACAGGGTGTTCAGTTTGTCTCCCTCCGGTGAATTCACCGATTATGCCGGTACGCGCGAGTTTCGTAATCTAGGCGGCATCACCGCCGACACTGAAGGCAACTTGTGGTACAGCGACCGCGGTCTCAACAGTGTCGTCAAAATGAGCCTGACGAACGCGCCCGAACCCGAGCCGGAAGTCGCCACCAACTTGTCGTTGACACCAACTAGCGGCGTCGGCAACGTCGACAGTACCGCCAACTTTACCGCCACCGCCACCGGCAGCACGGGTAATCCTATTGCCGGTGCCTTGGTTCGTTTCGGAGTGAGCGGCAGTAGTTCTTTGAGCGGCAGCTGCCTGACGGACTTGAGTGGCACATGTGGTTTCAGCTACACCGGGCCCTCGTTGCCAGGTGCCGACAGTGTTAACGCCTATATCGACACAAACCTCAACCAAGCAAAAGACGATAGCGAACCGACGGCAAATGCCGCCCAAGCCTGGCTGGTGCCTAGCGCGACACCCGGTCAAACGGCCGGGGGAGGCTACATAAACTCGACCAGTGGAAACAAAGTGGCCTTCGGCTTCACCGCCAAGAACAACCAGTCCGGCCTGAACGGCTCCTGTGAAGTCATCGACCAGGCCAGTGACATCGACATCCATTGTCAATCCGTCAGCTCGGTCATAGTCGGTAGCACGACCGGCCATGCTACCATCTTCGGCACGGCGACGATAAACGGCGGTAGCAGCACGAGTTACCGTATCGACGTCCAAGACTCAGCCACCCCAGGCAGTGGCGCGGACAGCTTCACCATAACCACCGCCAGCGGTCTTGCATACAGCGGCACGCTGACAGCCGGAAATAACATCGTCAACCCCTGATAGCGGCGAGCTCGATAGCGCGGTGATATACTGTTGCTATCATGTTGGCGATAAAACTGAGCGACCAACGCTGCCAAAACTGTAATAAGTTGTTGTTCAAGGGAGTGCTGGGACTGGGACTGGTTGAGGTCAAATGCCCCCGTTGCGGCAATATCAGCATCTTGCACTCTTTCGATGAGCTACTGGTATCCAATCCGGACGCCTACATCTTGGTCTTTGAACCTGGAGGGCGGATAGTAGCCGCCAGCGATTCGGCACTACGACAGCTTGGTTACTCCACTGAGGAGCTAACCAGCCTGACCATGCAGGATCTCGCTGGCGACCATGGGTATACACCGCCCGAACCAGTGTGGGACAACCCGCTGCTACAGACAATTAATCAAAGCGCCGAGGATCGTATGTCCAAGCGGACGACTCGCATCAAGCAATATACCAAGAGTGGCGAACAGATTACAGCCGACGTCAGACATTATCCTATAGGTGCCATGAGCGGCTTTTATTATGGTGCTATCGTATTTCCGGTCGAAATCGTGCCGACCGCTACCTCGAAATAACACGCTTATGCATTGACATCGGCGTAACATAAGCGTTATTATCACCCTAGACTCGAGACTCGTGAGGTCCGTCTGTAGATAAACAAATGTAAGTAACTACGATCGAGGAGAGGATATGAAAAAATTTATAAGTAGCGGCCTAGTCGTAGCTGTTTTGGCTGCCTTTGCACTGGCCGTGCCAGCCGTGACATTCGCCGCCCTAACGCCAAACTTAACCCAAGCGGTCAATCCGGGCGTATTGTCAGCTGATATTTTCCAGACGGATGGTGTCACACCAGTCGCATCACCCTCAGTAGGGTTCAGCGCCGTCAACAAGAGCTTCTCTTGCCAGACATCCACTGGGACGCTTGGTGATTCTAACAATAAGCTTTACGTATCAAACCTCGGTAATAACAACGGCTTTAACCTGGCTATTGCCGCCACTGGTGGCGCAGCCACAACCTGGACCGATGGCGGAAGCAACACGTACAAATTCAATGACGCTACGGGTAGCGGCTGTACCAATGGCCAGCTCAGCGTAGACCCATCCGTCGGCACGATAACCGCCGATTGTAACAGTAGCTGTGGCGGCGTAACCGTCAGCAAAGGCGCTTCCTTCTCGTTCATTTCCGGCTCCAAGGATAGCATCGTCCTGATGAGCACGGGTACAGCGGGTGGTTGGAAGGGTTACTTGACTGGCGTGGCACTCAGCCAAAAAATTCCAGCCAACCAGGCCAATGCCAACTACTCTCTAGGCATGACGCTGACGGCCACGGCCCAGTAGTTTGACCACCAACTAGCGTAAACGGGTGGAGTAGGCTACAGTAAAGACAATGAAGAAGTTTCTCTCCTTGACCGCCGTATTGCTCTCGGTCGGTGTGCTCCTGATGAGCAGTAGCGCCCTGGCCGTCGAATATGGCGGTGTCGGCGGGCAGCCGGCCCACCCAAGATCCGACAATCCGCGCACCAAATCGATTTTCATCCACGAGTTAAAGGCCGGCGAATCCGTCCAAGACGGTGTGCGCATTTACAACAACACTCCGACGGAACGAACCATCAGCGTCTATCCGGTCGATGCCGTACTAGCCAGCGGTGGTACATTCTCGTGTGCTCAAAAGGTCGAACCACGCAAAGATGTTGGCTCGTGGATCAAGCTGGAATCGGATAGCGTCACACTAGAGGCTAACGGCACTGTCGAGATACCTTTTACTATCACAGCGCCAGCCAAGGCTGATGTCGGCGAACACAACGGCTGTATCGCCATAGAAGATGCTTCGATGAAGACCAAGCAAGATGCCCAGAGCGGCGTCGTCCTGGGCTTCCGCTCGGCCATCCGGGTAGCCGTGACCATTCCTGGCAAGATCGTGAAGTCGCTATCATTGGAATCCGTCGAAGTAACGCGTCTGGATAACGGCAACTTCAGCATCGCCCCGACCGCCAAGAACACTGGTAATGTGTCGCTAGACACCACGCTGACATCCAGCCTGACGCCGCTTTTCGGCACCGGGCACACCGACAGCAACGGCAGTTTCCCGGTCTTGGCTCGTTCGACTGCCAACTGGAACTTTGAGTCCGCCCGACCGTTCTGGGGTGGCTGGTATCGAGCAACTGTGACGGCCAGCTACGATGACAGCCCGGACACCGCCCTGGGCGATCAGGGGGGCCACAAAAACACCATCACAAAGACCTCGTCCATGTTCTTCGCTCCACCAAAACCACTCGCATTCCTGATCGAGGCAGCTGTCATAGGCCTGCTCCTAGCCGCAGCTATCTGGTTAGTCAACCACCACTCGCACAAGCGGCGCGTCAAGCGCCACTGGCAACTGTACAAAGTTAAATCCGGCGATACCGTCCAACACATCGCAGAAAAGCACCACATCTCATGGAAACGATTAGCTCAGGCCAACAAGCTCAAGCCACCATACACGCTCAGGGAAGGCCAAGTAGTAAAAGTACCGCCAGCCACCAAGGAGTAATCCGCGCATGGTAAGACCGTCCATACACCGAAACTTCATACGGTTTGCGGCAGCCGTAATCTGTGCGCTGGCTCCGCTAGCCTCGACTGTCGGCAACGTCCGGGCCGCCCCGGCATTCATTCAGCAGCAAGCTGTCTACAACACCGGCGCGACCACCGTCACGGCCACACTGCCCAGTACCGCCACCGCCAACAACCTGCTGGTTGCCGTTTGCGCCGCCGCTGGCTCGACCACCATCAGCGTACCAAGTGGCTATTCGTCAGCCATAAATCAGACCGGAACAATCAGCCAGGCAATTTTTTATAAGACAGCCATCGGCAACGAGACAGCGCTGACATGCAACTTCAGCAGCAGCAACACCTCGGCGGCACATATTTATGAATATAGCGGTCTGCATGGTTATCAATCTTTTGAAGCCGCCAACGTAACGGCGTCTACTGGTAGCGGCTCTAGCGTCAGCTCGGGCAGCGTCACCACGGTACATGCCAACGATATGCTGTTCGCAGCCATGGTTATCAACTCGGATAACGGCACACCGACAGGTTCATGGGCCAACTCCTTCACGGATCGCGGTGCCTTTGGCACCACCTCCGGCCCTAAGCCACCCAGGGCTTATTTTGACGCGGCCGATCTCAGCGTCAGCTCCGCTGGTTCGTACAGTACAAGCGTCTCGGTCAACACTGCTGGCAACTGGCGCGGACAAATCGTGGCTTTCCGGACACTCAGCGCCTCACCCAGCCTATCCGGCGACATGGTTAACGGCAGTGGCGTCTCGATTGCCAGCCCATCGGTGACATTTCCGCCGTTTGCCGCTGGCTTCTCCTGTCAGACATCTACTGGCACATTGGCTAGCGCCACCCAAAAGATACGCATCACCAGCAGCCTTGACAGCCCACTGTGGACCCTGGCCATTGCCGCCACCAGCGGACCGACCGCGCGATGGACACGAGCGGAAGGCTCAGAGACCTATGACTTCAATGACGCCAGCGGCTCGGGCTGCACGAATGGTCAGCTCAGCACCAGTACCGCATCCGGTGTCATCACCCCTCAGACCAACTGCACCACTAGCAACATCTCGATTTGGGCCAACAGCTCGTTCGTCCAGGGCTCACAAGATGCACTCACCATTGCCAAGGCGACCAATGGCTCGCCAGTCGACTGCTATTGGGACATCACGGGTATCAATCTGGTCCAAAAGGTGCCTGCCAATCAGATTAATGGCAACTACACGATAAACCTGACCATGACGGTGACCAACTCATGACTCCACGACGAACCCTCAGTTACGCGCTAGCTCTGGCCTGCACGGTGGGGGCGGTCGTGATGCCCCGGCAAGCCGCAGCCGAGCACGCCACGTTCAAGCAGCAGATCCTACCACTGAGCTGCGTGTTCGAAGTCGTCAATGACGGGCTTGGTACTATCAATTACATCACTCCGCAGGCTTGCGGACAGGTGGTACAGCCACCGACACCGCCAAGCACGCCAACAGTAAACCCGCCCAGCACGCCACAACCGACGACTCCGACGACCAACATCCCGACCGCTACCGATACCCCTCATGTAATCATCGGTCCTCCGACATCGAGTGACAAACCACCAATCACGCTCGACAAATCGCCCGGTGCGCAAGGAGATAAAGGCCTCGAGGTAGCGGCCAAAGTCGGCACTAAGCTTACTTATCATCCGCGTTTCGGCACCGATCAGCATATTGAACAGACGATCACCATCACCGGCGTCAGCCCGCAGGGCGTAACGTTTTTAGAGGAATCGTCCAATCAAGTCGTGACGATCCGGCCCAACCAGACTGTTCGCCTAAATTACGACGACAATGGTCAACCACGACTGGCCATGCGCCTGCAGGGCGCACCCAAAAATGGCATGGCCGACCTGCGGATTTGGCTACTCAATAACGCCATCCCAAGCGGGCTGGTCACCCCCAACGCCATGGCTTATTGGCCGCTGATCGTCATCGGCACCGGTGTCTTTGCCGTAGCTATTGCCAATCTGTTCATTGTTCGGCGCTACGGCGGTCGTGCCAAGCTCCCACGCTGGCCGTTCTAGTCGGCGGGGCGGTGGGCAGCCGAGGGCGCTAGTGTAGAATGAAGACACGACATGAACATCCTCGATCTGCTAATCATCATCTTCTGCATCGGCGCTTTGTTCCGCGGGCTGGAGACAGGTTTCGTCCGGGAGTTCTTCTCGACCGTCGGGTTCGTCGGCGGACTGCTGATTGGAATATTGCTACAACCGCACTTCCTGGGGCTGGCCAGTAGTGATACCGGCAAAACCGTCGTCACGTTGCTGGTCGTACTGCTGCCAGCTTTGCTGCTGCTAGGCGCCGGCGAATACATCGGCGTACTTATCAAACGCAAGATCATACGCAGCAACTCCGTCAATCCTGTCGATTATATCATCGGTGGAGTCGTCGGCATACTGTCCATGCTGTTGACTGTCTGGTTGTTCGCCAACCTGCTGGTGGCGTTTCCATATCCGGGTTTGCGCCAGCTCATCAATGGCTCGAGTATCGTCCGGCAGCTGGATTCTCATTTGCCGTCGGCGCCCAGGCTAATGGACGGGCTAGGGCACCTGATAGATCCGAATGGCTTCCCAGACGTCTTCGCCGGGCTGGAGCCACCGCCAAGCGAAACCGTCAACCAACCGGGGCTGGAAGGCTTCCAGACTGCCTTGGCGGCTACTCGTGACTCGGTCGTCAAGATCGAAGGACCGGGCTGTGGCGGTATCGTCGAGGGCAGTGGCTTCGTCGTCGGTAAGGATTTGGTTGCGACCAATGCCCATGTCATCGCCGGCACCGGTCGCATCATCGTCCAGGATACCAATGGCAGCCACACGGCCGTCCCGATCTGGTTCGATGACAATTTAGATTTCGCCGTGCTGCGCGTATCCGGCTTGTCCGGTAAGCCGCTACCGTTGGTATCGGTGAACGCCAAACACGGCACACCCGCGGCCATCCTGGGGTATCCCGGAGGTGGGACTTACGCCGTCAAAAGCGCCGCCGTCCTTAATAAATTCACGGCCATCGGCCACGATATCTATGGCGAGGGTACGACCAAGCGCGTGGTCTACGAATTACAGGCCGACATCATACCTGGCAACTCCGGTGGACCTGTCATCAACCAGCGAGGGCAAGTGATAGCGGTCGTCTTCGCCGAATCCGCCACCTACAAGCACATCGGCTACGCCCTCGACACCCGCCAGGTCCAACAGGGCCTGAACGAAGCGATAGCCCAGAACCACGCGCGCAGCACCGGTAGCTGCGCCGAGTAGCCGTGCAAACGCAGGGGAATGATAGTATACTAGGGCCAAGTATGCCCGCCAAAAAGAAGTCCGTACCAAAGTCGGCCAAGGTTACCAAACCTAGCCAAGGCTCCACACGTTCACTCGCCAAGCCCTTGGCTTGGATACTTGTCGTCGGTGGCATTATCGGCTTCATCAGCTCATTCATTATTACCGTCGATAAGATCAAGCTCCTCGAGAATCCCTCATTCCAGCCCAACTGCGATCTTAACCCTATCATCAGTTGCGGTAGCGTGATGGCTTCTGCCCAGGGCTCAGTCTTTGGCTTTCCTAACCCCTGGATTGGCCTGTCGGCCTTCGCGGTTCTCATAACCATCGGCGTCGCTATCTTCGCCGGGGCTAAGTTCAAGCGCTGGTTCTGGCTGGGTCTCGAAGGTGGCGTCATACTCGGCGTGATATTCGCGCTCTGGCTACTCTACGAAAGTATTTATGTCATCAACGCTCTGTGCCCATACTGCCTGATCGTCGATGTCGTAGTCCTGACCACCTTGTGGTACACCACACTGTATCTGATAGAGTCCAAGATGATTACCGTACCCGCCAGGTTACAGCGCGCCGCCACCTTTGCGCGACAGCACCATCTGGACATCCTTATCCTGACTTTCGTTGTGATTATTGCAGTAATTCTTAACCATTTTTGGTATTATTACGGACAGTATCTCTAGCGCTAAATAAACAGGGCGGCAGATAGCCGGGGCACCAACAAAACAAAAATGCCAGTCAAAATAACAGCCAAGCCAAGTGAATACTATCTGCGTAAGGGCGCCGAGGCGCCAGCGGTGCTGTTAGAGCGTACCGTCCTGACGACTAGCACCCTGGCAAGTCGCAGCCGCAATAACCGCTTGGTCAAAAAGGGCCAAGACTACTGGCACAGCCTAGGCCCGGGACTGACTACCGGGGCAAGCGATGACGATCCGTCCGGCATCGCCACCTACAGCCAAACCGGTGCCCAATTCGGCTACCAGTTCTTGTGGATGGGCGCCTGGTTGCTGCCACTGGCGTCAATCGTCCAGGAAATGTGCGCCCGCATCGGCCTGGTTACCGGACGCGGTCTCGCTGGGAACATCCGGATTCATTATTCTAAGCGCGTGCTCTACATTTGCGCGAGTTTGTTGTTCGCTGCCAATATCATCAATATTGGTGCCAACCTGGGTGCCATGGCCAAGGCCGCACAGCTGCTGTACCCACAGCTGAGCTTTGGCGCACTGGTAATCGGCTTCAGTGTGTTTAGCCTGGGCCTGCAGATTTTTACGCCTTACGCGCGCTATGCCAAGTACCTCAAGTGGTTGGCATTGGTCCTGTTCAGCTACATCGCTTCGGCCTTGTTGGCCAATCTCGACTGGAACAACGTACTGGCCAACTCCTTCGTGCCACAAATCACGCTGTCCAAGGAGGCATTCATTATCATTTGTGCCATCTTGGGTACGACTATTTCGCCATATCTGTTCTTTTGGCAAACCTCGCAAGAAGTCGAGGAGCAAATCCTGCGCGGCAAGACGACGCTCAGGTCACGGCGAGCCAAACTCGAAAAAACTGAGGTGCGAAGCATGCGGACCGACGTCTGGAGCGGCATGATGTTGTCGCAGGTAGTCATGTTCTTCATCATCGCGGCTTGTGGTGGCGTTCTCTATCAGCACGGCATCACCGAGATTACCACCGCCGCCCAAGCGGCCGAAGCCCTCCGTCCATTTGCCGGCAACGCAACCTACTTCTTATTTGCTGCTGGCATCATCGGCACCGGGCTGTTGGCCATTCCGGTCCTGGCCGCCAGTAGCAGCTATACCATTGCCGAGAGTTTCCGCTGGAAAGAAGGTCTGAACCGCAAACTCGGCCAGGCATCGGCATTTTATGGCGTGATAATCATATCCATGCTCGTCGGGCTCGGCATCAACTTTATCGGCATCGACCCCATCAAGGCCTTGATTTACGCCGCCTTGGCCAATGGTCTGATCGCACCGATCATCCTGTTCTTGATCGTTCGTATGAGTAGCGACAAGAAAATCATGGGCAAGTGGCGCAGCGGTGTTATTTCGCGCTCTGTCGGTTGGTTTACTACGGGCGCCATGGCCGTCTCTGGTGTCGCCGCCATCATCGCGCTAGTCTGGTAATTACTGGCTTCGAAGGGCGTCGATGGGATCTTTGCGCGCGGCCTTGAGTGCTGGAATCGACCCGAACAGGGCACCGACCAACACCGCTAACCCGGCCGTGGCTATGGCGGCTTTCCAGGGCATGATTGGCTGCAAGCTATCGCTGTAAATGCGCACCAAGTAAACGATTACCGTCGCCACGACAAATCCGGCCACGGCTCCAGTCATGCTGAGCACGACAGATTCCAGCAGGAACTGTGACAAGATCTGTCGGTTTGTCGCCCCAACGGCCTTCCGTATACCGATTTCATGCATGCGTTCGGTCACGGACACCAGCATGACGTTCATGATGCCTACGCCACCGATTATCAGCGTCACTATGGCGGCACCGACGATAAAGCGTGTCAGCGCATCAAGAATGCTGTTGGTCGCTGCCAGACTTTGGCCTTGGCGTAGGACCGAGAAAGTCATCGAGCCACCGTGCACCTTGCGCAAGTTGTTCGTAATGGCGCCAGCCGTCTCGGCGGCCTCGGTGCTGTTCTTGGCCTGGGCCAATATCTGATAAATGGCGGCATGATTGTTGGTCAGCTCCTGGGCGACCTGATACTTGATGAAGATGGCATTGTTGAAATCGGCATCACCCAGCAGAGGATTGCTGTCGAACTGGTCCAAGATGCCGCCGACGATAAATTTGTGGTCATGGAAAATAAAACTTCGCCCCAGCGGTACATGCTCGCGGAAAAGCGACGCTGCCACGTCCGAACCGATGACTACCCGCGCATCGCTGCCCGGACCCTCGCCCAGGAACTCACCGTATTCCAATCGCTGATGTAACGTATCTAAGAATTGTGAATTGGTGGCAATGACCGGACCATTAAAACCACTGTTGTGATCATCCGTCTCGACCGTACCGTCAATGGTGCTGAGCGGGACCGCTCGTTTGACGCCTGGGGTCGAAGCCACTGCCAGCAGATCGCGCTCATCCAGCCCGCCAACCGTACCAGGACCGCTCAGACTACCAAGGCTGCCCGAGAGTCCACGTGCGGTAGTACCGGGGCGCACCAAGATGAGGTCCTTGCCCAGACGGTCAACCTGATCTTGCACTTGCCGCTTCACGCCCTCGCCGATGGCCAATATGAGAATGACGGAACCCACCGCTATGACGATGCCGAATACCGTAGCCAAGCTACGCCCGCGGTTTTGGCGCAACATGGATATGGCCGTCTTGACGTCCCCGCGGGTGAACGACCTCAGTAACTGCCGCCTGGGCTGTGATGGTGTCATTTGCGGCGGCTCCGCGGAAGTTTCTTGATGCCTTTGGTTCTGCGAGCCTTCTTGGGCTTGGTCGTTGTGCGCTCAGCCGGTTTGTCCGGTACGGCATGCATCAGCGTCGAGACGCCGGCAATGTCGTCGTCCTCGGACGTAGTGGGCAGGGTATACATGACCTTGCGGGCTCGGTTTGCGACTCGTCCCAACTGCGTCTTCTCGTCGTACACTACAGCACCGTCGTGCATGTAAACCACGCGAGTGGCATAACGCGTCAATTCCGGGTTATGAGTCACGAAGATGATGGTGTTACCCATGCTGTGGATTTCGCTCAATAGTTCCATGACGAGGCGCGAGCTTTCGCTATCCAAGTTGCCGGTCGGTTCATCGGCGATGATGAGTTTGGGATTGTTGACCAGCGCTCGGGCGATTGCCACGCACTGGGCCTGGCCGCCGCTAAGTTGGCTTGGCATAAAATATTCACGCTGCTGTAAGCCCACACGCTCCAGCATGTTGCTGGCCGTGCGAATGCGCCGACCGGCCGTCATGTTGCGGTAGCACAGCGGCAAGGCGACGTTCTCGAGGGCCGTCATCTTCGGCACCAAGTTGAAAGATTGGAAGATGAAACCGACCGTATCACGGCGCATCTTGGCCGCCTGGTTGGCACTCAACCTGGCGACGGGTTTGTTATTGAACAAGTAACTGCCGTGCGACGGCCGATCAAGCAGACCGATAGTATTGAGCAGGGTCGACTTGCCGCAACCGCTGGGTCCCATCACGGCGACGCACTCACCACGCTCGATGGTCATGTTGACTTCGTCCAAGGCAATAGTCGCCGCGTCACCGAAGCCGTACAATTTGCTGACGTCCTTGAGCTCTATCAATGCCATATCTAGTAACAGTTTAGCCTTTTTCGCAAAGCCTGGGCAAGGTGTTTTTGTAGTAATTTTTAGGTATAATGACCGAGTTGCTGGATACGAATTTGTAAACCAAGGAGCAAAGCGACTGTTTACAAATTCGAGAGGAGGGCCATAGTACTAGGCCGAAGCTTTTGCCGAAAGGCAAAACGAGGCAAGTACGTATGGACCGACGAGGAGAGATGTCCGAGTGGCTGAAGGAGCACGCTTGGAAAGCGTGTGTGCGGGCAACCGTACCGCGGGTTCGAATCCCGCTCTCTCCGCCAGGAGAAAGATGCTCGTATCGCAAGATACGGGCATTTTTCTTCTCGTGAAGAAAAGGATTTGAGCCCGGCTAGTGAGCGAAGCGAACGAAGGGTTCGGTGGAGCGAAGGCTCTCGCAGGAACTTGTTCCGAGAAAGACTGAGCGGAAAAGGCCGAAGGCCGCTATCCCGCTCTTGGCAAAGAACGATGTTCCTATTGGACGAGTACCGCAGGAAGGAGTGCGCACGCAGTGCGCGCGATATCCCGCTCTCTCCGCTTGAAAGGTTCGGTGGAGCGAGCAAGCGCACAGGAATTTATTCCGAGCACGCCGCAGCGGAAAAGGCCGAAGGCCGCTATCCCTCTCCCTCCGCGGTTCGAAGTAAAACTAATACCTACCGCGGATAAAACCGCGCGATCCAATCGTCCACCCGGTCAATCTGCCCAAGCTCGAGCGATACATACGACTCCACCGCGGCATCGCCACATCTGGCTGATGGTGACTTTTCAATCGCCTGGGCGGCAGCGCCCCGCAGCATCTCCCAAGCGTTACCTCTGTCGGCATAGGCCTCCACTCCCGGTACGCGCGCGATCATGTCATCCAAATCAAGTGACTCTGGCCCGAACTCTTTCATACCGCCTCCGGTTCATTTCTCAAATTTTTCAGCAGAGCGATGGCTTCTTTGCGGTAATCGTAGGGCACGTAGATGTGGTCATGAAAATAGGCAGCGATTACTCCGGTAGGTATGCCGACTTCGGCGAGTTTTTGGACCAATATCGCCGAAAACCCAGGTATGTTATGCGTTGCCGAAAACGAAATCGTCAGCCTGGCGTACGGTCCGGTGTAGGCCAGCCCAATTGACTCTAGGTAGCGGGTGCTGGCAATGATGGTCAGCCCCTCATCCTCATGAAACAACCCCGCCACGTCCCGGATGGCGACGGCTACTTCACCCTCTTTGGTCGCGAAACCGTAGGGGTCGTTGTCGCATGAGACATGCATGGTCTGAAACACCGACCGAAGAGATGTACCGTTATCCATGTGTTTAGCATAGCAAATAACCACGGGGTAGGGTACGCCCCCGGTCATAACCGATGGAAATCAGGGAAGAAATGATACAATAACGCTTATGATGATCTTCGAGCTCTTCCGCTGGTGGTACGGTCAGGGCTGGCGGCTGGCGGCTAAGCAATCCATTGGGCGACTAGACGCACTGATGGCAGAATTTTCGGTCGGCGCCTTGCTGCGTGCTTTGTTTGCTCCCTGGCGACGCATCGTGACCTATCCCGGTGCCGGGCTCGACGCTCACCTCCA
>CAZTXZ010000006.1:0-13203 GCA_964617895.1 uncultured Candidatus Saccharibacteria bacterium | reverse complement strand
CCAGCAGCTCACCCAAGACGGTCTGTACGGCATTCGGGCGACCTTCAAGGCCAGCAAGCCGACCGTTAGTAGCAGTAGCCAAGTCGGCGACGAGGCCAGCACCGTCACCGTTACTTCGGCCATAACTTACACTATGTACGGTACCAAGCGCGACAACCTCGTCCAGCTAATCACCGACGACGTGGGTCAGCAAGTCGACACCAGCAAGCAAGGCATCATCAGTGATGGCCTCGACAAAGCCTCGTTCGGCTACCAGGATGGTACCGATACGACGGCCAGGGTCGAGATGGCAGCGACTGCGACGGTCGGCCCGAAGATTGACGAAGCGGCCGTACGGCAACAGGTGGCTGGCAAGAAGAGCGGCGAAGCCAAGGATACCATCGGCCAAATCCCAGGCGTCACCGATGTCAAGGTCAAGCTCAGCCCATTCTGGCTGACCGCCATCCCAAGTAACCCTGATAAAATAAACGTCACTATTGGCAAGGCAGCTCCCGCCACCAACGGCTCGTAACGCTGGCGTCGACGGAAGTATGAATACTCAGACAAGCGGAGAGGTTATCGCCCTGGACGTCGGCTCGGTCCGAATCGGTGTGGCTCGGGCATCACGAATCGTTCGCCTGGCAGAACCGCTGACTACCTTACGAAATGACGAGACGGTTTGGGACGAGCTCAACTCATTGATTGCTACGCATGATGTCCACACTATCGTCGTGGGGTTGCCGCGAGGTTTGGACGGACAGGAAACTGCCCAGACGACTATGGTCCGCCAGTTCGTCGAAGAATTGGGCAAGCGTGTCGATAGGCCAATCGTCTTTCAGGACGAGGCCCTGACATCCCACAAAGCCGAGACCGAACTGGTCGCCCGCCACAAACCATTCGCCAAAGAGGACATCGATGCCCTGGCCGCCGTCTATATCCTGGAGGACTATCTGGCCGCCTAGCGTGCTAGACTAGTAATAGCCTATGACACGTTATCAGCGACAATATGGCAATCGTCGCCGCTTTCCGCGCCGCTTATTGATTCTCGTCATCCTCATCGCGCTCCTTGCCCTAGGCGGAAGCGTGATTGTTCGTCGTCAGTACAGTGACAATTTGCGTCCGGTCAGTAGCAGTACCCAAGAAGTTCACGTGACCATCGCGAGCGGTTCCTCGAGTAGTGTCATCGCCAAACAACTATTGGACGCTGGGCTGATACGTAACGCTCAGACTTTCGAACTATACGTCAACTCGCACAACATCCGTGACAAATTGCAGGCTGGTACCTACAGCTTTAGCCAGAGTATGGGCACTGCCGCGATAGCGGAAGTTATCGCTGCCGGCAAAGTGGCAACGGACCTGGTAACAATCTTGCCCGGACAACGGCTCGACCAGATCCGCGAGACTCTCATAACAGCCGGGTTCAAACCGACGGCTGTCAACGCCGCGCTCAACGCCGCGAACTATCGCAATGATTATCCGGCTCTAGCCGACAACCCCAGCAAGGCGACCCTGGAAGGATTTTTATACCCTGAGTCCTACCAATTGACGGCCGATACCCAGCCTAGCGAAATCGTGACGGAAGCACTCAAGGAGATGCAGAAACACTTACCGAGTGATGTACGGGTAGGTTTTGCCCGTCAGGGACTAAGTGTGTATCAAGGTGTCAGCTTGGCATCGATAGTGGAGCAGGAAGTCCCCGGCACGGCCGACCGCGCCAAAGTAGCCCAGGTCTTCCTGTTGCGATTGAAGCGCGGTATGACGCTAGGGTCAGATGTAACCGTCAATTATGCCAGGGCCGTCCACAATGGTTCGTACGACACGACGGAGCACAAAGGTTTACCGCCAGGCCCTATTGGTACGGTCAGCAAAGAGTCGCTCCAAGCCGTGGCTCACCCGGCGTCGACCGACTGGTTGTACTTCGTGTCGGGTGACAATGGCAAGACCTATTTCTCGCACACCTACGAAGAGCACAAGGCATACATCGCCAAATATTGTCGCGCCGCCTGCCCAAGCGGAGGCTAGATACATAACAGGGGCGGTAACAGAGGTAGGAACTTGTGTTCAAGTGCCAAAATTGTTATACTCACCGGTGCAGTGCGGTTTTATGGGCAGCGGCCTTTAAGATACCCGCACCGGCTTGATGCGTGACTGGCATTAATCAATCCAGGCAAGCATCCAAGCATTACCCGTTAATACGGGCAGGAGATTTGTATTAGTCACCTCGGATCCAAAACCTCAATCGGTCGATTAATAGCCCCCAGGGAACGCGGGGCATTGCCATTTCGCGGCCTAGAGTTAGGCGCGATGCGCGCCTCTTTACGTCGTCGGATCATTCGAATCGGTCTAGTTGGCGTCAACATGGCCATCCTGGCCATCGTGGCATTTTTGGTGCTTGGCCACTCCGGCGCGACCGGTGCGCCAGACCCCAAAGTCGAGAATAGCGCCATTGCTACCCCACAGCTATCGGCACTCGATCAATTAGCTTCAGCCAGCATCGCCCAGACAGCCGCTCAGATGACAGGTGTCGGCGAAGTCATTCCTATCACCAACCAGGCGGACACCGAACGGGCCCAGTTGAGCCAGGCTTCGATCAGTAACGATACCTTGGCGTCCAAACCGCAGGTAATCGCTTCTACCTACAAGGCCAACAACATCGTCATTTATATCGTGAAATCAGGTGATACGATGTCGAAACTGGTTGATAAGTTTGGTGTTTCGTCCGACAGCATTCGTTGGTCCAACAACATGAGCAACGACAATATTTCACCCGGCATGAAACTGTACATCCCACCGGCCGAAGGCCTGGTCTACAAGGTCAAGAAGGGCGATACACCGGCTTTGCTGTCGCTGAAATACAATGTCTCGAAGGCTAAGATCATCCAATACAACGACGCTGAGTTGCACGGGCTGAAGGTCGGATCACTAATCATCCTGCCGGGTGCCACCAAGGCACAGCAGGTCAGCCGATCTTACTCAACGTTCCGCCAGCCATCCTACGGTTACAACGGTTACGACTACGGCTACTGCACCTGGTGGGTGGCTAACGAGCGCGCCAAGGCGGGCAATCCGCTGCCCGTCGGACTCGGTGATGCCAGTAGTTGGCCGTACTGGGCTAAAGTATTCGGCTTGTCATATGGCTACTCGCCTCGAGTCGGTGCGGCAGTAGTGACCAGCCGCAGCGGTGCGGGTCATGTTGCCTACGTTGTCCAGGTCAATCCCGACGGCAGTATCTGGATATCACAAATGAATTCCAGTGGTCAGCGCAGCCTGTCAGATCCGACACCAGTGCGTGGCTGGAACGTCGTATCGTATCGCCATTGGGATGCTGGTAGCGCCAACTCATTCTTTTATATTTATTAAATTAGCCTTCCTGTGGTCGTTTACCGCGGCTGCATAATTGGCTATTCTGGAGACGTATGTTCATAGATGCAGTAAAAGTTGATGTGGTGGCAGGCGATGGCGGTAACGGCAAGGTCAGTTTTCGTCATGAGAAATTCATTGACCGTGGTGGCCCCGATGGTGGTGACGGTGGTAATGGCGGCGATGTAGTCTTCGTGGCCAGCCGCAACCAGAACACTCTGGCGAAATTCCGGTTCGACAAATTGGTCAAGGCCCAGTCGGGCCATCCCGGCGGCAAGCAACGCATGCATGGACGCAGTGCACCAGCCCTAGAGGTCCCTGTACCTGTTGGTACCGTCATCAGCGACCAGGCGGGCCGCGAGCTAGCCGACCTGACGCAGGATGGCCAGCGTGCTGTGATTGCCAAGGGCGGCAAAGGTGGCTTCGGCAACGCTCTCTTCGTCAGCTCGCGTCGCCAAGCACCCAAGTTCGCCGAAAAAGGCGAGCCTGGCGAAGAACTCCAGGCCTCGCTCGAGCTCAAGATGATTGCCGACGTCGGTTTGGTCGGGCTACCCAACGCCGGTAAATCGACGTTGCTAGCGCGCCTTAGCAACGCTCGCCCTGAGATTGCCAATTACCCGTTCACGACGCTCACACCTAACCTCGGCGTGGTCGATATCGATACGACCAGCTTATTGTTTGCCGACATTCCCGGGCTGATTGAAGGCGCCAGCGAAGGCAAGGGCCTGGGTCACACCTTCTTGCGCCATGTCGAACGAACTGCCGTCATGTTGCACCTGATTGACGCCTACGAGGAAGACCTCGTTGGTGCATATCAAACGATCCGCAACGAACTGGCTGCGTACGACAAGAAATTGGCCAAGCGCCCGGAAATCATCGCTCTCAACAAAACCGAGGGACTGGACCAGGAAATGACGGACGACATGCTGAATCGACTCCGCAAAGCTGCCGGTGCCAAAGCCCAGCTATTTGCCATATCGGGACAGTCGGGCAAGGGCCTCAAAGAAATTCTGTATGCCCTCAAGGACCAAACCGAAAAGACTCGCGCGGCCGAAGCCGCCGCTGTGGCGAAACGCGACGCGACGAAAGGCGAGGCGGTGCCGGTACTCCGACTACCCGATGACGACCGTTCATGGACAATCGACAACACAGCCGACGGCTTTCTGGTGCGTGGCACTAAGATTGAGCAGTTCGTTGCTCGGACGGACTTCGACAACGAAGAGGCTGTCCAGCGTTTGCGTGACATCATGCGCAAGAACGGTATCATGCACGAACTGATTCGCCGGGGCATCGGGCCCGGCCAGACTATTTCCTTCGCTGGCAAACAATCAATGCCATACTAGAACATCAATTATTGACAAAATCAAGCATTAGCGGTATGATAGTCCTATGAACCGCATTGATTCATACCTCTCTACCTCCGTCGCAACTGACCCCGTGCCCCCTTATGAGGCCGTCGGACAAGAACTTGCTGATGAATATCTAGTGAGTACGGCAGAGCATGCCATCAGGGGATTATGCGACGTTGCCGTTAGTGATTCGGCGAACTTCCATCCCTGGAAGGTAACCACTAATCCGTATAATGCTCACCACAAAACCCATGGCGTTAATGGTGGCGAATCTTTTGATTCTTCCTATGATTTCGAAAGAGGCATTACTCGTCTCGAAAGAGTCGAAACCGGACACGGTCGTGATGGCGATCTGGTCGTCCGTTACTCCAAGCTCGTCATACATGAAGGAGTCGCCCTGTTCGGTACGTCCGATAACGTCGGTGTCCAAGATGATGATATGCGTCCATTGACTGTCGGCAAGGCCCAAGAATTGGTAGATTTTGTGACAGGGGTTCGTCAGTCGAATCGCAAGGAATTCTCTACCGGCGGAGCCCGCCCGGTCCATCAAGCCAAGGGCGTGGGCAAGCGCGTCCTCAGATGGTTCGTGCAGCCTGTGGGCGACGGCAAATAAGGGGAGCGCTCGTAAGCCACGCGCCGCAGATACCTCAAACACTGTGCGTGCTAAACTGGTAGTCATATGGCTGCCAGTTTCTTTTTTTATGATCTAGAGACCAGCGGGATAAGCCCCCGTGAGTCGCGCATCATGCAGTTTGCCGGTCAGCGCACCGACATGCAGCTCAAACCCGTCGATGTGCCCGTCGATGTGCTCATCAAGCTTACCCCCGACATCCTGCCGGATCCCGACGCCATATTACTTACCGGCATCACCCCCCAGCAGACGCTGGCTGACGGCTTGACCGAGGCTGAGTTCCTAAAGTTGTTTACCGACACCGTCGCGACCAAGGACACGATTTTCGTTGGTTACAACACGATTCGTTTCGATGATGAGTTCATGCGTTATCTGCACTATCGTAACTTCTATGACCCGTATCAGTGGCAATGGCAGGACGATCGGGGCAAGTGGGATTTGCTCGATGTGGTCCGGATGACGCGGGCGCTCCGGCCGGATGGCATCGAGTGGCCTTTTGCACCCGATGGCAAGCCAACCGTCAGCCTGGAGTACATGACCAAGGTCAACAAGCTGGCGCACGACAACGCCCACACTGCGCTGGCGGATGTTGGCGCGACGATTGCATTGGCGCAACTTATCCGAAACAAACAACCGAAGTTATTTGATTATTTACTGAGCATCCGCACCAAGAAAGCCGTCAGTGATGTGGTGCTTGGTGGCCAGCCATTCGTCTATACCTCTGGCCGATTTTCTTCGGAATACGACAAGACAACCGTCGCGGTGACCTTGATGCCTCAGGCGAACCAGGGTGCGGTGGTCTACGATTTGCGCCATGACCCTAGCGAATTCATTTCGATGACACCCAACCAATTGGTTGAACGTTGGAAATACACCAGGGACGAAAGCGCTCCCAGGCGTCTGCCGGTCAAATTGTTGCAGTTCAACCGTTGCCCGGCCGTGGCGCCATTGTCGGTGCTGCGCCAAGGCGACGCCATGGAGCGTTTGCAGATTGACCTCGATGTCATGACCAAGCACCGCGAGCTGTTGGCTGACAACCCCGGTTTTATCAAGAACATTGCTGCCGCGTTGGAGTTACTCAACAAACAGCGACAGATCGAGTTCGCCAGTGCCGCGCAGTCTGTCGATACGCAATTGTACGACGGGTTCTTTGACGAGCATGACGGTCAGCTGCTGCCAGTGGTACGGGCTGCCGAACCCAAGGAAATGGCTAGTCTGGCCGAAAGCTTACACGATCCGCGCCTTCAGGCTATGCTGCCGTTGTATCAGGCGCGTAATTATCCGGCCAGCCTGACGCCGGAGCAACGGGCTAATTGGGATGAATTTTGTCGGGCCCGACTGCAGTCGGGCGGCAGCGAAAGCCGTTTGGCCAAGTTTGCTACTCGCCTGCAGGAGCTTGGTTCTCGTACCTCGCTGACCAAGCAGCAGCGATACGTGCTCGAAGAATTACAGCTGTACGCCGAATCGATCGTGCAGCTCGATCCAGATATTTAGTCTTGGCATGCACAGTCATGGCGATGCTGAAATAGCAGATAGCGAACCAAAGACGATGCTCGTGATTCCGGTCATAGTGGACGGCGTATGACAGCATTACCAGCAGGGCACAAAGCAGCCAGCTAAAAAAGGTTATGTGAATTGAAGTACCGGGTAATTGCCCGAGCATTAAGAAATTGATCATTTGTCCTCACCTCGTTGACCAAATTATATCGTATAGTTGCGTCGCGGACAATTACGTTTTAAACACTAGCGTTGTTTTTTGGCACGAAAGCGTTCCATCCGCTCACGATTGAGCAGGGCGATGGCCAGCGAAATGAAAAACAGCGACACGGCCAGGGTGATTTGCCAGACGGCGGCGTGGTGCCAGGCCAGCAAGGCCACGGTAATCCACAAAAATATGACGACCGCATCGTACAACCATTGCACCCAAGGTACCGGCGGGAATAATTTCTTCACAAGATTGCCGCCATGCTTGAGGAAATAATCACGCAGCCGTTCTGCCCAGACGTTGTTGATTGACAGCAGCCCCAATCCGGCGATGAAAAGCGGAATGCCTCCAGGTCCGGGTAGCCACCCCGTCAGCACGGAAGCGACGATAAGGGCGTAGCCGGCCGCATCGGTGAGGACCCGTTTAGTGTTGCGTCGCAATAAATCCATATCATGCATTGTACTGCACCGCGGTCTATCGGGACATCCATCAGACAAGCATAAGCGTTTTGAAATGGTGCGGTCGCAGCGTACACTAAAAGTATACTCTGTAAACGAGGGGAGAGTGGACATGGCGGGACTAGGCGGATGGGAAGACCCATATCAAACACCGGCAAGAGGCTTTGCTGCTGCGTTAAAAGAAGGTCTGCTCGACGAATCGCTAGACGAACCTCAGACTCATTATCCCCATATCGATAAGGAGCATGGCCGTCGCGTAACGGACAGTCCTGAACTTGAGCCCCAAATCCACCTGGAAATAGGTCGGCGGGTCATATACAAATTAAAAGATTCTGACTGGAGGAGGGTCCCGGATGCATTGACTCGGGCAAACTCCGGTGTACGAGCGGTCGAGGCGATTCCACATACTCAATACAGCGTGCACTATCTGACTCCCGACGAGACGGACGACATGGTGTCCAAGAAGTTCGGTGACGCCGGCCGTGGCGACGGCCCCGCCAAGCAAAAAAGAGCCATCCGGAGTCTGGCCGAGAGCATAAATCACTACTTGGGTGGGCAGTATCAATCCGACCAGGATGCGTTGTTCGCATTTGGCGAAAGAGATCCCGAAGCTGCCGCAAAAACCTGGGACTTGGCGGCGGATCCGGACAATCCGAAATGGTTCGATACCGATAAGGATGGGGGAACTCTGCCGGAAAATGAAAGTCTCCCGTGGGAGGCTGTCAGTGGGCTATGGATACCCGGAGCTTATGCGGTCGAGCTTGAACAGCCGAGCCCCAACACGTCGCATGCCAGTGTGACGTTGCTAGATAGAATGGGGACATTACGCAAGGGTCGCGAACGGTTGATAAATGCACTGGATGGTGAGTTTGGTCTAGACGTCAGCCATGTCCAGCCATCAGACGAATGGGTCGGGAGCTTTAATATTCTTCGAGCGATCGGCGGGCGTAGCATCGTACATCTGCGATACCGCATCCCGGCGGTCCCGGCGATGGCGATGCTCAAACCTCCTCACGTACATGAAATATCGTCAAATTAGTGTGCTATACTGACCGCGTATAAAGGAGTTCTCGTGTCGCAGTCAGAACAGGCCCCAGTTTCCTACTTGCGGGCGGTGCGTGAAGTTATCCCTAGCCAGGATATCCGGGCCTTTTTAGCGAGGGCGGACAGACTCAGTGGTATGGTCTTTGGCTATAGCGCATCGCAAAGTCTGAGGGTCCCGGTGAGCACCGAGGAAGCGCTGCATGACGACTACGCGCCTCAGTATGAGGGTGTCGGCGTGCCTGAGGCGCCGGTATTCGCCATGAATGGGCTTAGGGTTGTATTGTTCGAGCGACGGGCGCGGGCCTCGCTGCACGTCAATGAGGTACTGAGCCGAGCGGGTAATCGAATAACGGCGCCGAGGATTCGGAGCAGCAGCCGGCCCCGGCATAGCGAGACTGGCGGTAAGGTTACGCTGACCAGGCCAAATACTTTGCCCGCGGAACTTGCCGTAGCCCAAGAAGGTCGAGGATTTGGTGAAGGGAAGCTGCGAGCACACATACTGGGCGTGGTAGATTCGACCCGCGTAGATGTTTTTAGCGGCATTGAATATTCCCTGGAAATCGACCCAACGAGTACGCCGGCCCAGATACTGCTGGATCAATCGGGCATCATCAAAAAGAACGTACAGAGCACAGTGGCAGGTAAACCGCTGTTTGGATCGGACATTGTCTTTGAGTCCGAAAGGTCGCCTCTTCACATCCCGTTCTTGCAGATTCCTGGGCATGTGGTTGGTCGCGACCCGGCGGCGTGTGAGCGATTCTTGGATAATGTCCAGCGGCGGGCCGAATTCGACATCGAATTTGCGCCAGTCGAATGGAACCAAAAACTTAGATCGACTGTATAGCACTCGATTTTTCCTCAAAATCGGCGTATAATCTTCAGACTGTTATGAGTGACAAGATCGTAGTTAAGGGCGCCCGCGAACACAACCTCAAGAATATTGATGTTGAGTTACCGCGCAACGAGCTGGTCGTAATTACCGGGCTGAGTGGCTCGGGAAAGTCCAGCCTAGCTTTCGATACCATCTATGCCGAAGGTCAGCGGCGCTACTTCGAGTCGCTCAGTTCGTACGCCCGCCAATTCCTGGGCCTCATGGAAAAACCGGACGTAGACCAGATCGACGGGCTGAGCCCGGCCATTTCGATCGATCAGAAATCGACTAGTCGCAACCCACGCAGCACGGTCGCGACAGTGACCGAAATTTATGACTATTTGCGTTTATTGTTCGCGCGCGTTGGCGTGCCGCATTGCCCGATTGACGGCAATGAGGTCGTCCGACAGACTGCTGCCAACATTATTGAGCAGGTAGCGGCCTTGCCTAAGGGCGCGCGATTGCTCATCCTGGCGCCGGTCATCATCGATAAGAAGGGTGCCTTCGAGCACGTCCCGGAGCAGTACACGCGCGCCGGTTTTGCACGGGTGCGAGTTGATGGAGTGGTCTACTCCCTCGAAGAATTTCCCGAACTCGACAAGAAATACAAACACACCATCGAGGTAGTGGCCGACCGTTTGGTCAACAATGACGATAATCGAATCCGCCTGAGTCAGAGCGTCGAACAAGCGCTGGAAGTCGCCGAGGGCCGATTGAACGTGGTCGATGCCGACGCCAAGACCGAGCATAACTACAGCCTGATGTATGCTTGCCCGGATCATCCGGATATCACTATCCCAGAACTCGAGCCCCGCACCTTCAGTTTCAATAGTCCGCACGGTGCTTGCCCGGTATGTACCGGCCTGGGCTCGCGCCTCGAAGTGGATCCCGAACTAGTCATGCCCAACGGCAAACTGACGATTGCCGAAGGTGCGATTCGTCCGTTCAACCGGTTCAATGCCGATGCCTGGTGGATGAAGAAATTGCAGGCCGTCGCCGACAGTCATGGCTTCAGTCTGCATGTCCCGACCGGTCAACTGCGACCCGAAGACATCGACAAAATCATGTATGGCACTGGCGAACAGACTTACCGGGTAAGCCTGGGCGGTGGGCGCAGCTTTAACACGACCTATGAGGGCGTGGTGCCGAACCTGGAGCGCCGTCATAACGAAACCGATAGTGATTTCGTCCGACGTGATATCGAGAAATTCATGATCGAAAAGGCATGCTACCGGTGCAAGGGATTGCGCTTGAAGCCGGAGGTGTTGGCAATAACTATCGGCAACAGCTCCATCATGGATGTTTGCCAGTTGAGCATTGACGAGGCTTTGGCCTGGGCCAGCTCACTCAATCTAAGCACGACTCATCAGAAAATCAGCAAGCAAATCATGAAGGAAATCTGCGCACGGTTGCAGTTCTTGGTCGATGTCGGTTTGAATTATCTTAACTTGCTGCGTAGTGCCACGACATTGTCGGGCGGTGAAGCCCAGCGTATCCGGCTGGCGACGCAGATCGGTTCGGGCTTACAGGGCGTGTTGTACGTCTTGGATGAGCCGAGTATCGGCCTGCACCAGCGTGACAACGGACGGTTGATCGATACGCTCCAGCACCTGAAGACGTTAGGCAATACCGTCGTCGTGGTCGAGCATGACGAAGACACTATCCGGACGGCCGACTATCTCATCGATATCGGTCCGGGCGCCGGTATCCATGGCGGACACGTCGTGGCTTCGGGCAGCCCCGAGGAAGTCTCGAAGACCAAGGGTAGCATTACGGCCGAGTACCTGTCGGGCAAAAAGACGATTGCCATACCGAAGTCTCGACGCAAAGGTAATGGCAAATCACTCATCATTCGCGGCGCCCGCGAAAATAATCTCAAGGACGTGACGGTCGAGATACCGCTAGGTGAATTCGTCGTGGTCAGCGGCGTATCCGGCTCGGGCAAATCCAGCCTGATAAACGACATCCTGAGCAAGGAATTGCAGGCTCGATTGATGCGTGCCAATACCGTGTCAGGCAAGCACGACGAAATCGAAGGCATCAAGCAATTGGACAAAGCGATAATCATCGACCAGAGTCCGATTGGCCGTACGCCGCGCAGTAACCCGGCAACGTACACTGGGCTGTTTACTCCCATTCGCGAACTGTTCGCCAGCGTTCCCGAGGCAAAACTTAGGGGCTACACGGCCGGACGCTTCAGCTTCAACGTCAAGGGCGGACGTTGCGAAAACTGTGCCGGCGACGGCATCATCAAGATCGAAATGCACTTTTTGCCCGATGTCTATGTGCCCTGCGAAGTCTGTCATGGCAAACGCTACAACCGCGAGGCTCTGGACATTCAATACAAAGGTAAAACGATCAGCGATGTGTTGGAAATGACCTGCGAGCAGGCTCTCGACTTTTTCAAGAACCAGCCAGCCATTGCGCGCAAATTACAGACACTGGTCGATGTCGGCCTGGGTTACATCGGACTCGGCCAGCCAGCCACCACGCTCTCTGGCGGCGAGGCCCAGCGTATCAAGCTGAGCACCGAGCTAAGTCGTCGCGCTACTGGCAAGACTCTTTACATCTTGGATGAGCCGACCACGGGACTGCACATGGCCGATGTCAACAAGTTGTTGCACATGCTGCATGCCTTAGTTGATGCCGGTAACAGCATCGTCGTGATCGAGCACAACCTGGACGTTATCAAGAATGCCGATCATGTCATCGATATGGGACCAGAGGGTGGCAATGGCGGCGGCAACATCATTGCCGAAGGTACGCCGGAGCAAATCGCCAAAGTATCAAATAGCTACACCGGCCAATTCCTCAAGAAACTACTCTAATTGTCATTCGACTTAGCGTGTCGTCGAAATTTTGTGGTTATCGCGGAACGGACTCGAGGGTCTTTGAAGGCGTGATAGAGTGTGGGAATTAAGAAGATCAGGATGATGCCGATTAGTACCGGCTCGATGTAGTGTTCGATGCCGGGTATGCGGCTGCCGATGTAATATCCGGATAGAGTGACGATGACGGTCCAGGCGATGTCGCCGATGGCATCGTAAAGCATGAATTGTTTGAGCGGCATTTTTCCAGCACCAGCCGTCACCGGAGCGAAGGTGCGGACAATCGGCACGAAGTGTGCGATCAGCATGGTCTTGCTGCCGTATTTCTCGTAGAACTTCTCGGCGCGCATGATGTAATCGTGCCGGAAAACCAAGCTATCTTTTTTGAATAACTTTGGACCCAAACGAGCGCCGATATGATAACCGATGTTGTCGCCCAAAATGGCAGAGACGGCTATCACCACTAGTACTTCGGGTAATGAGAAATAACCACCGGCGGCCGCCAAGATACCCGCCGAGAATAGCAAAGTATCGCCAGGGAAGAGGAAGCCGACCATCATACCCGACTCGGCAAAGATGATCAGGGCTATCAGCAGCAAACCGCCGGATTGAAGGATGGTGTTTACGTCAAGCATCGCTGGACTTAAGCCTATACGGTTTTGTCGCCAGCGTCCAGCCCCGGATGATGCTATACTAGTATCTGATAACGTGACAGGAGGGAACAGAATGTCTCAAGATACTATTAGTCTCACCGTCGAGCCACGAGAAGTCACTGGCAAGGCGGTCAAGCACTTGCGCCGTAGCGGCATCGTACCCGGCGTCATCCACGACCATGGTAAGGAATCGGTCAATGTCCAAAGCGACTACAACACGATCATGAAGGTCTATCGTGAGGCCGGGCGACACCACCCGGTAGAACTCACCGCCGGCGGCAAGCGCTACCGCCAGAATGCCACTGATGTAATTACGACTTTTCAT
>CAZTXZ010000005.1:12449-15117 GCA_964617895.1 uncultured Candidatus Saccharibacteria bacterium | reverse complement strand
CGAGAGGAATCGCCGCTGATGCGGGCGCTAGATGATTTTGATACCGGTCGGAACGCTTTGTATGATGACGTGGCAGAAACGGTCAGCCAAGGCATCTTAATATCTCCGGAACGTACGACAGAGTGGGCAGTCCAAATTCATGGCATATCACGCCGTTTTGCCGCGGTAGGAGAGGCGGTTTTTCGGGGCGGTGAGAGTCGGCGGAACCAAAAAAGGATACTGGCGGCGCTGCTCGAGAGTGACGATAGTGAACGCGTGAGTGTATTCCAGGATCTGGTGAGTGATGGCGACCCGGGCGCCGAGGAGGTCTTTCCTGCACTTAGTCTAGGATCTGCGATGCGACGCGTGAAAGAGGCGTTCGCCATGAGTGATGGCGATGCGGCGGTTTTTGGCGACAGGCTTGCGGAACACTATCGATCGATATCGGCACCCGATGTAGCCCTGCTAGCATCCGACATCAATGAGCGATATGGGCAGGCCATGGCCGCTCAGCAGATGCCCGATAGCGACAACAAGTATATAGACATATATATAGATAGGGATATGTTGAAAAAGATTGCAGGTTCGGCGGCGAAATTGGCTATGGGCGCCGCCATAGGCCTAGTGTGGGCGCGGCGCCACCGTTTTGGTCGCGATGGCTAGCAGAAGTGCTATCATGACAATATGAATAGACTTCAAATAATGGAGCGGTTGGCGCGTGAGGCGGGTGAGTTTATGCTGGGAGCGATTGGCAATCAGCGTGACTCAACCGAGAAGACGAATGTCAAAGATTTCGTAACTGTCGCGGATATCAAGTCGCAGGATATGATACGCGCAGGATTGCGAAAAGCATTTCCTGAAGCCAGTATCTTGTCTGAGGAGGATCCGGCCGAAGCTCGCACAGCCCTCTACGAGCCGAATTTCACTGGCTATGTACTCGACCCGATAGATGGGACGTATAACTTCAAACGGGACATGCGAGAATCGGCCGTATCTATCGGATACATCGAAGGCGGCGAGTCGGTCGCAGGTGTTATATTCGACCCGTATCGCGACGAATTGTATGTGGCTGAGCGGGGTGGGGGTGCCTTTCGAAATGGTGAGCCAATCCATGTCAGCGGACAGGCCGATTTAGCCGGGGCGAGCATCGCAACGACCAATAGTTATGATGATGCAGCCATGGCCCGTAACTTGCGGCGACACATGGCGATTTATGAACAGACAGGCATTATGCCATGGACCAGCTGCCCCGGTAGTGGCGTTCTGGTGATGGCGTGGGTGGCGTGCGGGCGAATCGATGCGTACCATCACAATGGCATAAAGCCTTGGGACAATGCTGCAGCGTTTGTCATCGCGCGCGAGGCAGGGGCGACGGTCTTGAATCTAAGCGGTGAGTCAGCTCATTTTACTACCTCTACACTTTTGATTGGGACGCCCCTGATGGTTACGGCATTGCAAGATATCCTTAACCGATCGCCAGAAGATCTGAGGAGTTAGGATATACTGATTGATATGAGCGAGCGAATCGTCACATTGGGGTCCTGTTACGTCGATATCAACGTGGCTAATTTTCCGTTCGGTACGGAGGGCATTCCGCTGGAGTCGGAACTTATTGGCGGCGATTACGAACTAGTCGCGGGTGGATCGGCCGTGAACTTTTGCCGCAAGATCAGCGAACTTGGCATACTCAAGCCGAGCTTTTTGGGCGTGGTCGGGAATGATGAGATGGGCGAAATGGTCGAGAAACTACTGGAGCATGATGGCACGGACAGCCTGCTGCTGAGACATGATGGTGTGCGGACGGCAGTTAGTTTTAATATGACAAGCGGAACCGGACAACACGTGATTGTCGTGGCAGGGACGGCGAATGCCCACATGGACGAGAGTATCCTGCCAAATCTGGACGTGGAATTGCAGGGAGCCAAATATCTCTATCTGGGCGGAGCATTCAAGCTCAAGAAGCTGCAGCCATATTTTGGTGAAGTGGTGCGCCTGGCCACTGCTCATGGCGTGCAAATCGTGGTAGACCACGGGCGAGTGCCCGAAGGATCGAGTAAGGAAGAAATTACTGCCGTGCGCGAGCTGGTTCTGGCCAGTCAAGTCTATGTGCCAAGCCGTGATGAATTCGCGAAGTTGTGGGATGTACCGACTACCGACGATGGTATGGCGCTGCTGCGTCAGTACGTGCCGGATATAACCATGGCCGTCAAAGATGGTGGGAGCCCGGTGAAGTACCAGTCGGCAAGTGAAAGTGGCAACATTCAGCCGCCCAGGGTCGAGGCGGTAGGTGATGTGACGGGTGCCGGTGATACGTTCAATGCCGGATTCTTGTCGGCTCTTGCAAGCGTAAAATCTTTGGCGGATAGCGTGACGGCTGGTTGCGAGCTGGCAGCCAAAAAAGTCACGCAAAAGTCGTGATGAAGTCATTGCCGATAACGCAATTTGGTAACCCGATTTTGCGCCAGGTGGCTATGCGGTTGAGCGACCCGGAAGTCGGACTCCCCGAAACTCAGTCACTGATTGACGATATGTTCTATACGTTGGAGCAAAAGAAACTGGGCGTGGCATTGGCAGCGCCGCAGGTCGGTAAGGGCAAAGCGTTGGTAGTGGTACGGATCCAGCCGACCAAACATCGACCAAAAGTCGAACCGCTGGAGACTGTGTGGATCAACCCGGAAATCGTCCAAAC
>CAZTXZ010000005.1:0-12349 GCA_964617895.1 uncultured Candidatus Saccharibacteria bacterium | reverse complement strand
TTTGAGGCGCCACCGCAATCGCCCGCGCCAGGTCAGACTGTACCCCAACAGTCGAATTCGGCGGCCGCCCCGTCACAGCCAAAAACCATTCCCGTGGTCAGGATTGGTCGGGTTGAGTGCCATGCCAGCGGTAATAATCTAAATGTCTTTGTCGACGTTCACAATGACAGCCACGATCCGATATTCTTGGACAGAATCATGCTGGCGGGCCGTACTCGCGAACTCGATACTCAGCTGAGGGCAGGCGAGTCACGGCAATTCCAGATTTATGCGGGCTCACTTTTCACATCACCGCCTAGCGGCTATGTCGAAGTACAATATCGCAAACAAAGTGATGGCGACTACTTTGCGGATTATCACGAAATCCGAACCCGTGCGGAGGGAGATGAGGGATACTTTATCACTGAATTATTGCAGCGCGGACCAGTCAGGGACATATAGAAAAGGGTGGTTGGGAAAAACTTGATAAATATCACATACTAATCTCGGCAAAAACCTAGTATAGTGATAAGTATGTAAAGCAAGCGGGGGTCAGCCATGAATCCAGGGGAACAAGTTCAAGAAAATCAACATAACTTACTGGAATGGTTGAGAAATAAAGCTTCAGGTCCCGTTGTTGCTGTGGCTGGCTTTCTTGGTGTTTCGGCTTGCGCGGCTGGTAACGCCAATGAAGTTACGCATACTGAAACCGTCGATACGCCAGGTGTGCCGACGCCGGAAGCAACCACGGAGACAATCGTCCCCGCTAACACTGGTGGCGATTGGGCTGGGTTGCTCAAAGAAAAAAGATACACTGCATTTAGCGAAGATATCGTGCCCGCATACCCTGATAAGTGGCCACCTTCGTCCGGTATAGATGAAGATGGACTGCCCGCCCACAATCCTTATTTCCAATTACCTAAAGATTCGGCCTGGGCGTTTTGTGATGTTGGCACCAACAAGGACAACATGGGCCTCTTGTCGGTTATACTCAGAAAATCAGAAGCCGATTTGGAAGAAAACGGCAGCTGTTTGGGAATGGCTTCTATCCAGGGCGGGTTTACGGATCCGACAGGCGAAGTCACCGGTGCGTCGCTTTACTCGTTCGAGCTTCATCCCTTCAATTTGTACAATTTAAATCCAAGCAATGGTATCAACCCGCCAAGGCAGAGCCGATGGCTCAACTTTAGCCTACGTTCAGATAGTGGCGGAGGCGCAAATAAGCTAACCAAAGATGCCGCAAAACGCAACGAATTTACCGTGGATGGTGTCCACGGCTTCCTAGAAAAAGAGAATAATGAGCACCATTGGTTCCAGGTTGTTGACGCGGTTGTTGACTGCCCGGGCATAAAGGATGCCAAGGATCATGGTATCGCCAGTCGTGCGGTCATAGACGTCAAGCTTGATGATCATATCAATTTGCAATACGAGAGAGACGTTACCGAGGAGCAAGTAAAAGAGGCCACACAACCCACTACTTCCGAGGAAGATACCGCTTTGAAGCGATTTGCAGCCGGGATGTGTTTGGCGCTGCAAGGTAACTAGCTAATTGCCGAAACGCTCGCACGTCATTGTAGTCGGCGCCTAGAGCTAACACTGCATAAGTAAAAAAAACTACTGCTCGTGAAGCGACAGGCGTGCAAAATACCCAAACACATAACATGACGAGGAGGCGATATGCTGCGGGAACATTCGGTAATGGCTACGCTGGCGGTAACTGACCTGGAGGCCGCAAGGACGTTTTATAGCGATACGCTGGGCCTTAAATTAGCGCACGAAGACGAGGGTGGTATTACTTATGAATCGGGGGATAGTCAGTTGTACGTCTACCCGTCGACTTTCGCGGGGACGAATAAGGCGACGGCTGCCACATGGAAGGTCGACGACGTTGATGAAGTAGCAAAATCACTCAAAGAAAAGGGTGTAGGGTTCGAGCATTTCGAGATGCCGCAGATTGCCTGGGAGGGCGATGTCGCCGTCATGGGAGGGTGGCGCAGCGCTTGGTTCAAGGACCCGACGGGAAATATATTGGCGATTGGTTCTCGGGCCAACGACTGACCTGATTCACTGATATTTCATTAGAAATAAAATATCCCCGCGTGATGCGGGGATATTAGCTGGTCTGTCGTCGTTGCTTAACGAAGACCAATCTTGAGGCTGCAAGCGGGCCATGCGTTCCAGCCTTGACTGGCTTGAACTTTTTGGGCGATAGCAATTTGCTGTTCGCGGGTAGCCAGGTCGGCACGTGATGCGTACTGACCACCGCCAAATCCGAGCCAGGTGCTGTTAGTAAACTGCAATCCACCATAGTAACCGTTGCCGGTGTTGATGTGCCAGTTACCACCGGATTCGCAAGCGGCCAACTTGTCCCACGCACTACCACTAGCAACTGATGGGGCGTTGGCTGACGAGCGCGCTGCAACGCGTCGCTTAGGTGCTTCTTGCTGCGGTGCAGCCGCCTGAGTCGATTGACGCGGGGTCGGCTTTGGCAGCTGTTCGTTTGCCGGAACCGGACGAACCTTTAGGGTCTCGCTGGCTGTTGGCACGCGCAACTGTTGGCCCGGAAAAATCAGATCCGGATCCTTGATTTGCGTGTTCGCGTAGAACAACCGCAGCGCTGTGGTGTCGTGCTCGCGCGCCAGTTTGTTCAGGTAGTCACCACGTTCGACGGTGATTATCTGACCCTTTTTGGCAGCCGTCTGAGCAGCCGCGGCACGAGGTTCTGCAGTTGATCCACTAGACGCCAGTGTTACAGTTGATGAGTTTTTAAGGTTAGTTTGGGTGTGTGTACCGGACAAAATGCCCAGATTTGGACTGCTGGCGGCCAATATTGGCACGCCTAAAAACGCAGCCGCAGTGGTTGCGGCTAATCGCATTACTGATTTCCTCCCTCATACCCCCTAAAAGTTATCCAAGAATTACTAATATTTACTTATGCGAATAACAGAGGTAATTGTGCGTTTTTCCACCTCACCGTGAAAAAAGAACACAAATTCAAGCTTACCAAAATGAAAAATAGTGTCAAGGCTTTAGCGGAAACACCACATGTAGAGCCAGGTGTTAAAGCGCCTAATTTTACTGTCGCGGGATGGTACAATGTGCCGGATAAGGAGACATGCATGCGAACTTACTACACCGATGGTAGCGCCAGCCCCAATCCAGGTCCAGGTGGATTTGCCGTGATACTGGACGGCGAGCCGGCCGTGCTTGGAACAGAACCAGGCGGAGGCGAAACCACGAATATCCGCATGGAAGGACTCGCTATCATGGCCGCTCTCAAACATGCTGATGGTGATGTCTGCCAAATCTACACCGACAGCGAGTTTTGGATAAACGTCATAACCAAATGGAGCCTGGCTTGGGAGCAGAACGGCTGGCGCAAAAAGGGCGGGGACATCAAGAATATAGATATCGTCCGCGAAGTCTGTCCGCTTTATCGCAATAGCAACGCGACGCTGATTTGGGTGCGCGGCCACCAGGGTGACAAGGGCAACGAGCTGGCCGATCACTGGGCCAACGAAGCTCGCCGCAATCGCAAATAGTGTAGTTCTGCTATGATTAGAGCATGAGGAGACGAAAGCAGCCGCCACAAGTCTATGCCTACATCGACAGCCAAAACCTGAACGTCACCACGCAAAAGGATGGCTGGAAGATGAACTGGGCCAAGTTCCGGCAATGGCTCACTGATGAATACGGCGTCACTAAAGCCTACATGTTCATCGGCTATGTGCCCGAATTCGAGGCGATGTACGAGCAGTTACACCAGCAGGGCTATGCCATCGTGCTGAAACCCACGTTTGATATGACCAGGCCGATGCCCGAAGAGGCCGAGGATAGCGAGGAGGAGCGTAAGCCCATCAAGGGCAACATCGATGCCGAGTTAGTGTTGTGGGCGATGAAGGATTTCAAGGAATACGATAAGGCCATCGTGGTATCGGGCGATGGTGATTTCTATTGCCTGGTCGAGTACCTGGATGAGCAAAAAAAGTTGCTCAAATTGTTGGCCCCCACACGGAAATATTCCAGCTTATATAACAGATATGAACAATACGTAGAGCGGCTGGATAGACACCGACACCAGCTGGAATACCGCGACCGTAAGCGCCCAAAAAAACAATCGGACTAAGTGCTATACTGGGTAGTCTATGAGGCAACGGCAGGCACTATCGGTAATGCTAGAGGGTTCGTCGGTATTTTTGACCGGCGCGCCGGGTGCTGGCAAGACATACGTGCTGAACGAGTTCATTGCCAGGGCCAGGCGGAAGGGCAAGCGGGTGGCCGTCACCGCCAGTACGGGTATCGCAGCCACTCATGTCGGGGGTACGACGATCCATTCGTGGTCGGGGCTTGGTATCCGTGACAACTTGAGTGAATGGGACCTGACGCGCCTGCGCGGCAACGAACGACTAATCAAGCGTTACAACAGCACCGATGTGCTGGTAATCGATGAAGTATCCATGTTGCATGGTTCGAGACTCGACATGGTCAATCGCGTCGCGAAAATGTTGCGCGAGAGTGACCGGCCATTCGGTGGCATGCAGGTGATCTTGGTTGGTGATTTATTCCAGTTGCCTCCGGTGACACGCGGCGGGGAAGTTCAAGATTTCGCGCATTTGAGTGCGGCTTGGCAAGAGCTGGATCCGAAGATTTGCTACCTGACGGAACAGCACCGTCAAACCCAGGCCGGCGACCCATTGCTGGATCTGCTGGATGCGATGCGCCGTGGCGATGTCAATGAAATGCACGAAGCAGCCCTGCGTGAACGACTGGAATTACAACCGCAGGGCACGGTCGTGGTGACACGGTTGTACTCTCATAACATCGATGTCGACTCCATCAACCAACGGCATTTAGCGGAACTGGGCGGCAAGCATTATACCTATAACATGGCGACCAGCGGATCGGCCGCGAAAATCGAGCAGCTGACAAAAACTCTGCTGGTACCGCCTCAGCTGACACTGGCCATCGGGGCAGAAGTGATGTTTGTAGCCAACGATTTTTCCCAAGGTTTCGCCAATGGGACGCGTGGACGGGTGGTGGACTTTACTAGCGACGACGACCCGGTAGTAGGGCTGGCCAACGGCAAAGAAATAATAGTGGAGCCGCACGAGTGGAACCTAAGTGAAGACGATCGTGTTCGGGCTACCGCCACACAGTTGCCGCTCCGTTTGGCTTGGGCTATCACTATCCACAAGAGCCAGGGCATGAGTCTGGATGGTGCGGTCATTGATCTAAGCCGCTCATTTACACCAGGCATGGGCTATGTGGCGCTGAGCCGGGTACGTTCCATGGACGGAGTGTACCTGCAGGGAATTAACAACATGGCACTGCAGCTGCACCCGGGAATATACGAATATGATGCCGATATAAGGGTGCGGTCGACGGCACTCGCCAACATCACAAATGATGCTGAGGATGACATTCCGGCCGATGATAAACCCGGGCAAGTAATCGTCGACGAGGTGCTGCTGTCAAAACTAAAAGCCTGGCGCCGTGCTCGGGCCGAGCAGGATAGTGTACCGGCATTCATCGTGGCGCACGATTCGGCGCTGGCTTCATTAGCCGCAAACCCGCCCCTGACCATGCAAGCCTTGCGTGCTGCGAAGGGTTTTGGCCCCAAAAAATGCGAATCCTATGGCGAAGCCATCCTGGACGTCATCACGCGCCATCGACAGTAGCTAATCTTATTGCCGGGTGGCCTTTAGTTGTTATAAATATATAATCAAGTAAGTTGATGTAATTCTGGAGGGAACATGAAGGTTACAAAATTCGTCCATTCGTGTCTACTTGTCGAGATACCCGATCCCGTCAATCGGACGGTATTGTTCGATCCGGGTGTCATGAGCGCGGAGGTTTTGCCAGTCGATGCCATTGACCGACTAGATAACATCGTCATCACCCACGGTCATCCCGACCACTTCAGTATGCCGCTTGTCCAGGAGTTGGTAGCAAAACACCCGTCGGTTCACGTCACTGCGCCCAAGGAAGTGGTGAAACTACTCGAGGACCAAAATATCAAGGCTTTCGATCAGCCGTCGGAAGGAATCGAACTGTTCGAATCACCGCATGCCGAGGTGCGGCCATACCTCGACGCCGATCCGCCCGAGCAAATCGGTGTGAACTTCATGAACCGTCTGACTCATCCGGGTGACAGCCATAAGTTCTTGGCGACTCAAGCGGTCTTGGCGCTACCTGTCCAAGCACCCTGGGGGTCAACGGTGAATGCACTGCGGCTGGCCATCGCCCTGCAACCGCGCTATGTCTTGCCCATCCATGATTGGCACTGGCGCGAAGAAGCCCGTACGGCCATGTATGCCGAATTTGCCAAAGCGCTAGCGCCACATGGCATAACGTTCGTGCCACTCGAGACCGGCCGTCCGGTCGAGCTGGATGTCTGACCCGGTCGTAGATTCGGTGACAATAAAATGACACCACAACGCGCTTTCGCGGTGATGGGATGGCGGTATACTGTGTCGCCATGACACAGAGAATATTAGGTGGAACTGACGGCTTTCGTGGTGAAGCAGATTTAGATAACCCGAATATGGGTGTAATGAATGAAACTACCGTCGCGCATCTGAGCGCGGCATTGGTGGCATATCAAGTAGACCGTGGGGTCGAGGGGCCAGTCGTGGTAGCACGTGATACCCGGCCATCGAGTGAACGGCTGGCGCGAGCGGCCGTGAGCGGAGCGCTGTCGCAAGGCGTGGAACTAATCGATTTGGGTGTTGCTCCTACGCCTATGGCTCAGGCAACCGCCGACAAGGTTGGGGCGCGGGCGACCATCGTGATCACGGCTAGCCACAATCCCTATACAGACAATGGCTGGAAGGGGATGATTGGTAGCGATAAGCCGTCCAAGCAAGAGAGCCGAGATATCAGCGAACGAGCATGGGCCATGTCGGCGTCTAGCCCGGTGGTGACTGGCAGTCACGATGCCCGGCCGGAAAAATCTCAAATTTATGAAGCTCAATACAAAGATTCCATCGTTCAAGATATACAGGAAAAGTTCGGGGAGCGTCCGCTAGACGGCAAAATCGTCGTAGTTGACGGAGCCTACGGGGCTGCCCAACACGTGACGCCCGAGGTGTTTAGATCTCTTGGTGCGACCGTGGAGGAATTTAGTTGTGACGGCAGTGGTTACATCAATGATGGTTGCGGCGCTGCAGACCTCGGCGGTCTAAAGTCGTTTCTAGCTGGTCGGCCAGACCTCTTAATGAACCCTAATTTTCTAGGGGCCCTGGCCAATGATGGTGACGCTGACCGCATGATGGCGATAGGTGTAGTACGCCGGTCTGGCGAGCCAAAGCTTGTCGAGATAGATGGTAACCATGCCATGTGGCTGCTGGCAGACGGCGACGGGATAGTCGGGACGGATTACACCAACAGTGGTGTCGTTACCAGGCTGAATGAGCAGGGCTACAAATTCGAATATTGCGAGAATGGCGACAGCAACGTGACTAGGGCCCTTCGGGAAAAGCAGTTGGCCGGTGACAGATGGTACCGGGGCGGTGAATTTTCCGGGCATTTCGTTGATTTGGATTGGCTGTCCAGCGGTGACGGTGTTCGTACCGGAGCACTGTTCGCGGCCGCGGCAGCTGCGCGGGGAATGAATTTTGGCGACGTATTCCAGGAGGTTCCCATGTGGCATCAACAGATGTCCAAGGTGCACATCAATGGCACCCCACATGAATTGATCCTGGGCAACGAGGGTTATTTGCAGGCACTGGCAGATGCAGAATCACAACTAGGCAACGGAGGTAGGCTGCTACTGCGTCCGTCCGGCACCGAACCGGTCTTTCGGGTTTGGGGTGAGGCGACCGAGCCAGAAGTACTTGACGCCGTGGTGGCTAGGTTGTCGGGTGTAGTCGAATGCATCGTCCGAGGCGGCCAAGCGCGCCAATAAAGTCGGGTGTAACCCTAGCGCTGACCATCTGCACGGCGACACCACACCTGGTGTTTATGCACAACCAAGTCAAAATCTGTGGAAAACCGGTGTCCGAAACACCGGTTTTTGGGTAAAAAGGGGTTGCCAGTGGGTGATAGTGGGTAGTATATTCATGGTAGTGGGTAATCGTAGGTAGCCACCAGGTACCTACCAAAAATAAAAACCACTGGCAACTTAAAGAGGATACCAATGTCAACGGTAGACTATTTCGAACGGAAGCTTGACGACAAGCGGCGGTTAACCATACCGACCGAACTTCGTGACAAGTTTGCGAGCGGGGCAGTCATCACCCGAGGCTTTGGGCAATATTTGCACCTCTATCCGAAGGACGTCTGGGATAACATGGTCGAGCCAAAGCTTGACGGTGACATCTTGGACGAACGGGTAGCTGATCTGAACGTACAGTTTCGGATGGGCAAGGTAGAGCTGTCGCTCGACGGCAAACAAGGTCGGGTAACGCTGGAGCAGCATCTGCTCGAGTACGCGGATATTGATCGTGATGTCGTCGCGGTCGGCGTCGGGCGCTATTGGCGTTTGATTGCCAAAGAGCACGCCAACTGATACTTCGTTGCCTCGTTCATTAACAACCCAACCGATTACTATCACATAGCCCAGCCTGGTACATACCGGGAAGAGCAGCCCGAGCAAAAATCACATTTTTTGCCCGGAGCGATGAGAAACCCTGTAAGGGTGTCTCATGTATCTCGAGATCAGCTAATCGGCAGTCAACACGTGGATAATCTTAGGGAACCACGCAAATAAACCCTTGTACATTTCCTAAAACACCTCCCAAAACTCCACCTCACACATAAGTCTCTCAAACACTTACTGGTAACAGATAAGCAAGAAGTTATAAGGATTTTTCAAATCCCGTTTAACACCTTCTTAAATACGTATCTGTTGCCACACAAAAACAAAAACAATCCAAAAAACAAAAAGTTGGCTGCTGATTAGGTGATCTTGCTAAAGAACTAGTATCGATGTGCACATAGCTGCATGTTGCGATACGGCTCCAAAACAAACACCAAAACAAAAGTGTGCGATGCACCAAAACAAAAACCAAAATAACCAATCCCATATTCCTGTATTGCTCACGGAAGTGCTGGAGCATCTGGCACCAGAGCAGGGCGATGCCTATCTCGACCTTACGGCCGGATACGGTGGGCACGCTGGCGCGATACTAGAGCGCACCGGTTCGCCGGACAGAATGACATTGGTAGATCGGGACCCACGCGCGATAGATGTGCTAAAACAGCATTTTGCGAGCAGCGGCGTGGAAATCCGGCAGGCAGACTTTTTGTCGGCCAGCCAGCAACTTGTCCGAGAGGGCAGGCAGTATGATTGTATTTTGGCCGACATTGGCGTATCGTCACCGCACCTTAACGAGGTTCGCCGGGGCTTTTCTATTCAGTTAGAGGGTCCGCTGGACATGCGCATGGATCAAACTCAAGCCCTAACAGCCGAGGAGATCGTGAATACATGGTCGGCAGATGATCTTGCCAAAATTTTGGCAGATTACGGCGAGGAACCCAAAGCGCGCCGCATCGCGCAGCTCATCCTGGAACATCGGCCTTTTCGGACTACTACCGAATTGGCGGCGGTGGTCGCTCGGGCATGGCCTGGTCATAGCCGGGTCCATCCGGCAACCCGCACGTTTCAGGCGCTACGCATCGCCGTGAACGACGAACTGGGTCAATTAGAGCAAAGCCTGCCGTTATGGCAGCGACTCTTGGCGCCAGGCGGACGATTGGGTGTTATTAGCTTCCATAGTCTAGAGGACAGAATCGTCAAACGGTTCATGTCCGAACAAGCAGGGGAGCGATATGATGCGGAGTTGCGATCGGTGACCAAGCGTCCCGTGGTCGCGACGGCGCAGGAATTAGTTTTTAATCCGCGTTCTCGGAGTGCAAAACTTCGGGTCGCAGCGAAAATAAACAACAAAACAGAAAGGAGCTAACAACATGCCTATACCGGTAAAAAGTAGCTCCCGCGCGTACAAAATCGTCGTAAAAGTCGTTTAGACCGATACACGATAGCGCTACCAAACGGTGGTTGCGCGTACCATATCGGTGCGCCAACCACCACCAAACACAAACATAAGCCGAAGCCATGTGCAGGGTGCCCGCGAACACGGCGCTACATAAACTGCCATGACATCGGATGGACGAAAAACATGACATATTCAAGTTCGTTGGCCATGAGTCGGCAACATTACGCGACACGCCAGCAAAACTCGGTATCGTTTCGGGCACGCGAGCGTACCATCGGCCCGGTAAGCAATACCATCATCTTGATCGTTCTGGCATGTCTGCTCGGGCTGTTATACCTTACTCAGGTCACCAAAACTAATGCCTACAGCTACAGCATCAATGACCTCAAGCAGAAGCAGACACAACTCCAGGCAGAACACGATGATCTCGAGGTCGCCTCGGCGCGCTTGCGCTCGCTCGATCGGGTTCAGAATAGTACCGTGGCCAGTGCGCTGACCCCTGTAACACCAAGCGGAACCGTTACCCAATAGGTAAGTCGCCAGACTCGGTGATTATCTCAGGTAAGGTATACTAAACGTATATGGTTTCTTCTGACCAGGGTAGGGCGGGGCTAGTACCGCTAAAACGAACACGCATTTGGTACGGATTTCTGCTGTTCGTGGTGCTAATGTTCGGCATACGATTGTTTTACCTGCAAATCATCCGGCATGATTATTACAGACAAGCTGCCCTGAGTGATCAGCTCAAGCAGTACGAGATACCGGCCGCTCGCGGAACTATCAGTGCTTATGACGGAGGAGATTCGGTGCCGATCGTCCTGAATCAGACACTGTTCACCATCTATGCAGATCCGGCGTTCGTGAAGGACGCGGATAAGGCGGCATCGGCGCTGTCCGATGTGCTGGGCGGCCAGCCGAGCGACTACCGGGAGAAATTGACGCGCGAAGGCAGCCGCTACGTCATCATCGCCAAGAAGGTTAGCAAGGCCCAGAAAGAAAAGTTACTGAAATATAACTATCCGGGATTGGGCGCGCAGGAGCAATCCTACCGGGTGTATCCGCAAGGTAGTCTGGCGTCGCAGGTCCTTGGCTTCGTCAACGGTGAAGGACGGGGCACTTACGGCATCGAACAAGCCCTGGACGATAGCCTGAAGGGCGAGCCAGGGCTGCTCAAGGCCATAACCGACGTCCATGGCGTGCCGCTGGCGGCCAGTGGTGGAAATGTCTCGACACCGGCTGTGCCGGGCAAGAACGTGCAGCTGTCGCTCGATCTGGGGATGCAAAAGCAGATGGAGAACATCATCAAGGATCAATACGCCAAGACGCACTCCGAAGGCATCAGCGCTCTCATCATGGATCCATATGATGGTCGGATTAAAGCCATGGCTAACTACCCAACCTACGACCCGGCGCGCTACGGTGACGTCAAAGACCCGAGCGTCTTTCAGAATGCGGCCGTCAGCCGTGCCATCGAACCGGGCTCGACGATGAAGCCGTTCACCGTTGCTGCCGGGCTGGACCAGGGCGTAGTGACACCCTCGACGACCTTTTATGATCCGGCCCACTGGCTGGTCGATGGCTACAATATCACCGATATCGAAGAAGATGGCGGGGCACGGATGCAGAGCGTCGAGAGTACGCTGACGCTATCGCTGAACACCGGCGCGACATGGCTGTTGATGCGCATGAGCGGTCACAATGACAAGATTACCTACAAGGGCATCAACGCTTGGCATGACTACATGATCAAGCACTATCGTTTCGGTAAAGATACCAACATCGAACAGGGTTATGAATCGGCGGGTTACATTCCGCCCGCTGACCAGTCGACGCCGGCTTTGTCGCTGCGCTACGCCAACACCACCTTTGGTCAGGGTGTGCAGATAACCGCCCTCCAGATGGGCGGAGCATTGTCGAGCGTGCTCAACGGCGGTATTTACTATCAGCCGACGCTCATCGACGGATACAGGGACAGTAGCGGCGAGCTCCAAAAGAAAAAACCACTCGTTTTGCAGACTGGTGTAGTCAACTCCCAGACTTCGAAAGCGATGGTGCCATTAATGGAAAGCGTAGTCAAGAAATACCTTAGCGACGGCTTTAGTTACATGCGGTTCTCTGATCGTTACAGCGTCGGTGGCAAAACGGGAACGGCCCAGATTGCCAAGCCGAACGGCGGTGGCTACGAGGACTCCATCTTCAACGGTACCTACATGGGATTCGTTGGCGGGACTCGCCCGCAATACGTCATCGTCGTCTACAATATCAAACCGCACGTCGTCGGTTATGCCGGATCGCGGGGCGGCCAACCGGTGTTTGCAGATTTGGCCCATATGCTTATCAATAACGGGTACGTGACGCCGAAATCGTAGCTGCGGTGGTATAATATTTGGAAAGAATCAATATACACACATGAACACCTCATCTCTACTGCA
>CAZTXZ010000004.1:0-15846 GCA_964617895.1 uncultured Candidatus Saccharibacteria bacterium | reverse complement strand
GCTGAAGCAGCGCTTTGAGCACTACGGTGTGGTCACGCTGCACCGACCGTCGAATGTCGACGACCGTGACACGCTGACCGGCATTGCCGAAGCACTGCGCGAGATTTCCGCGCACCTGCCGCTGGTCTTTCCGGTGCACCCGCGCACACGCGGCAACCTCAAGAAGTTCGAGTTGGACCTCGGGCCGAACGTTATCCTGACGAAGCCGCTGTCCTACATGGACTTCCTCAACTTGTGGAAGGATGCGAGCCTGATCATGACCGATAGCGGTGGACTGCAGGAGGAGACGACCGCGCTGGGTCTGCCGTGCCTGACATTGCGCGAAAACACCGAGCGGCCAGTGACCGTCGACGAAGGTACGAGCACTCTGGTCGGCTGCGACCCTTCTAGTATCATACGGGCGGCGCTCGAAGTGCTGGAAGGCAAGGGGAAAACGGGGCAGCAACCGCAACTCTGGGACGGCAGAACGGCAGAACGAATCGTCGACGAGCTCCGGCGGCAACTCGGCTAACAGCCGGAGTGAACATAGTCGCTAGCACTTTCTGCGTCCAGATACCATGCTATAGTGTGCCATTATGTTTTGGCACAAAAATAAACTCGGTCGAGATATCGAACAGTTCCTAATTGTCGAACGCGTTTGTGCCGACCGGCGTGTCAGTGAGGCCGCGACTTTGCTGGCCCTGGCAAACGCCGGGGTTGAGTTGACCGATGAAGCTGTCGAGGCATTGCCGGAAAGATTGGCAGATGCAGCCGAGCGGCATGGGGCCGATCCCGACCAAATTCAGGCGGCTTTGCTGGTGCACGAACCGCAATTGGTCGAGCAGCCTTAGGCTCGGACCAGCAGAATTATTAGGCTTCCGCCGTACGGGGAGACATCTTGCCCAGGAGGGATTTATGAGCATGTTCTCTATTTGTTTCGGTGGCGGCGGAGGGGTTGACGCGAAAGGCGGCGCCGTAACTTTCGAAAACCTCGATCGCCTCGTCACGCATCACGCCCTTGGTCAGCTCGGGGCTGTAGTGCCAGTCGGCCGCCAAGTCCCATAAGCGGATGTTGCGGGTGCGGAACAAATGGGGTAGGTCATCGCGCGATATGGCGAAGACGACCCGCTTGATGCACGAGTGAAATATAGCACCGGCGCACATCGGGCAGGGTTCGACCGTGGAATAAATGGTGCAATCACTTAGGTCGCGCCGGCCTAAGAGGCGACTGGCCTCGCTGACAGCCTTGACCTCGGCATGCTTGGTGACATCTTGATCCAGATGTTCGCTGTTGGGCATGGCCACTAGGATCTTGCCATCCTTAACAATAACGGCGCCGAATGGTACGTCGCCGTTGTCTTTCGATTTGCGAGCTTCTGATATGGCTCGCCGCATATATTCTTTGTCTTGGGTCTCCATGGGCGTATTATGCTCGTGCTGTGCTAAAAATCCAAGAAAAATGTCCGGATTTTGTAAAAAAGTATACGTATGATTGTTGGCGTGAGCGGATTGCCGTATAGTTTTAGACAACATGTTGACACTCCTGCTTTTGGCAATCATCGTGATACTTCTGCTCAGGAGCGCCTCGGCCGGCCCCACCAAACCATCTAGCCCCGGCCTGCCATCAGATGTGACCCGTGCTACCGACCAACTGAATGCCGATTGGGTCAAGTTCATCCTCAGTTACAAAAAGCTGGCACAGACAAAAGCCGACAAGAACATCATCAAGCAGATGCTGGATGATTTACGTAGTCAGGGATTACAGATCGATGAATCGGCGACCGGGCCGGTGGTGCGAACGGCGGCCGCGACCGAGAGGCCCGCATTCACGACGATTCCGGCCGTGCCCCAAAGACAGCCAGCCCAGCTCGACAATGTATCGATATTGCTATATTTCGGTGCATTCTTGTTCGTGGCGTCAGTTGGGTTGTTCGTGGCATTTTCGGGGTTGTCAGGCGTATTGCGCACATTCGCAGTGGCTTTGGTGGCGCTGATAATGTACGGTGCCGGGCTGTGGCTGCATGCCAATAAGCCCAAGCTGGAGCAGGCGGGACTAGCTTTTGTCGGCATCGGTTTGGCCAGCGCCCCATTCGTCGGCCTAGCGGCCTATAGCTTCATGTTCGACCAGACTCATGGTTCCGTCGTGTGGTTTGCTACTTCGGTCGGCTGTATGGCGATGTATCTGCACGCGTTGCTTCGCCTGCGCAAACCATTACTAAATTATCTGCTTATATTCACGATGTTGTCGCTGGTGGAATCCGGTGTCTCGATTGCTAGCGCGCCGATATTTTACTTCAGCCTGGGGCTGGCGGCCACTGGCTTGATATTGTCGGTGATGAGTCACTACAAAGGTTTTGACCAACCGCTGCAAGACGCTTCGAGCAGCAGCTCCAAGATATTCGTGCCATTGGCCGTGTTGGCGTCGGTCATCCTGGCTGGCAGTGAAGGCACTTGGCAGCTTGGCGCATCCTTGCTGCTAGCTGCCGGATTTTATGCTTCGGAGTTTTGGTACGGCAAGACGGCCGAGCGAGCTGGCAACGCGATTGCCGCCCAGGTCGCGGTCGTGGCGGCAGTGGTCGACCTTGCCTACAGCGTTCGTGAGGAATTCATGTGGGCCGTCATGGCATTGGTGGTCTGTAATCTGTTGCAACTTGTCGTATTACTACTAAAGGGCCGGGCGGGTTCGAAACTATGGACCAACTTTGCCAACATAATATTGATTGGTGGCGTGGTGGCTGTAGTCGCGGCCGTAGACGATACGAAAGTATTGTTCGCCAGCGTCGCTTCGCTTACGGCCACGAGTCTGGTCATTTGGCGGGTGCAAGTACGCCCCGGAGCCTACGCACTCGGTATGCTGGCCTGGATGCTGCTGTCGGTAGTAATCGGGCAACACTTGGTCTCACCCGGCTTTTCGTTGTCGAAGCAGGTAATGTTGTCGGGGGCGTTCCTGCTGGCGCAATGGTTGGTCGCTTTTCCGATTCGAGCGACGGCTTCGCCGCTACAAGCCAACGCTATCGATATCTTGTACGTCCTGAGCAGCGGCGCAGTGGTGTGGGCGGCCTTGGCAGCCTCGCCGTCCGTGGCCTTTGGCGTCTGCCTGGCGGTCGCGGCCAGCATGGTCGGATTTGCCGAGCGGTTACGCTCGCGTGATTGGGCAGCCGTGGCTGGTGCTGTAGTTACAGCTCCGCTGGTTGTGACGCACGGTGATGATCGGCTATTCCTGTTGACGTTGTGCCTGGCTCTGCTGGCCAATGTCGCCTTGGCCTTGCGCTATCGCAGTGAATTTACCCGTTGGCTGAGCACTGGCTTGTGGCTGTTGTTGCCATACGCTTGTGGCAATGGTGGGCTGGGTCACTGGTCGGAGACCGAATACGCCTGGGCGTATCTGGGTTCGATGCTCGGCCTCGTATTGTCGCGGGCGGTTGCGCGCGGCGTTGTCTTCATGTCCAGCAAAGCACCCCTGGATAGCTTCACTAGGTCGGCCAGCTTGTCGTACGTGGTGGGTTACATGCTGGCCGGAGCAATTGCCGTGGGTAGCTCGTTATTCTCCGACAACAGCCGTTTGCACACCTCGCTGATTCTCGGGGTCATCGGTCTGGTGGCCTGGCTGCTAGCTGTGCGTATCGAGAAACGTCACGAACTGCTGGCCCTGCTGCCGTTCATCGCCCAAGGGGTACTGCTCAGCGCACTCCGCATCGACTCGGCCAATCGCTCGTTCGATATGTATCTGTTAGCCAGTACGATACTGGCTAGCGCCTGGTATGCCGGACTGTTGCCGGCGGTCATTGGCGCCAAGTCCAAGAGCGTCGCCGCGATCTCGATGCGGGACGGAGCGATGTTCGGCGCACTCGTCACGCCGTTGTCCTTCATGGCTGCTGGCGAGACCAAGCTCATGATGCCGATCGGACTACTGGCATTTGGTGTCATGGTGTACGACCGCGTGCGGCGCAATAGTCAAGCCAGTCGCGAATGGGCAGGCGTCATCGGACTGCTGGCGGTGTGGTGGCTCATGGACTATCTTGGCGTCACCGATATCCAAGCCTATGCCCATGTCCTGGCGGCAATGTTCGCAATCTACGCCTACTGGCGAGCAAAAAGGTCGGAGACGGCCATCGTCGATCAGTACCTATTGGCCATGTTGGTTACGGCGACCGTGCCGCTGGTGCTACAGGCGCTTTTCGGTACGGCAGGCGACCTCTATGGCTGGTGGCTACTACTTGAACAAATCCTATTCATGCTGCTGGGTATGGGTATCAATAAGCCACTCGTAACGCGCTGGGGACTTTACGTAGCGCTCGGGGCGGTGCTGTACCAATTGCGCAATCTTGGCTGGGCAGCTCTGACGGTCCTGGCGCTATTCCTGATCGGCCTGGCTATCTATCGTTTACAGAATCAGGACAAGAAATAACCCTTCCCTCTTAGCACTCTTGATGCGTGAGTGCTAGGGCGGTACAATGGTAGGCAATGAGCAAACGAGATTATTACGAAGTGTTGGGCGTTGGCAAAGATGCCAGTGCCGACGAGATTAAAAAAGCCTTTCGGCGCAAGGCCATCGAATACCATCCGGACAAACAGGGCGGTGACGAGGTCAAGTTCAAGGAGGTCAATGAAGCCTATGAGGTGCTGAAAGACCCGTCCAAGAAACAGCGATACGACCAATTCGGTCACGCCGGTGTCGGCGGCAACGGCGGAATGGGCGGTAATCCGTTCGAGGGCTTTGGTGGTTTCGGCGGAGCCCAAGGCCAGAACATCAATTTCGACTTTGGCGACCTGGGGCTAGGTGATATCTTTGGCAGTTTCTTTGGTGGCGGCAATGGCGGCGGACGGCAGCGCGCCACCCGTGGCAATGATGTCGAATCGCGGGTCGAGATAGACTTCGAACAAGCCGTGTTTGGTACCGAAGTCGACCTGAAGCTGACGCTCGAAGACACTTGTGAACACTGTAAGGGTACGACCGTCGAACCAGGTCACGAGCTCAAGACCTGCGATACTTGCGGTGGTTCGGGCCAAGTGGTGACGGCCACTCGTACCATCTTTGGCAACATCCAGCAGGCGGCAATCTGCCCGACCTGTAAGGGTAGTGGCAAGGTCCCCGAAAAGGCCTGCACGGTCTGTCATGGCAAAGGTACCCGAGCCAAGCAGCAGAAGATCGATCTCAAGATTCCGGCCGGTATCGATGACGGCGCGGTCATCCGTTTGCGTGAGTACGGCGAGGCGATTGCCGGCGGCCCGAAGGGCGACTTGTACGTGAATATCCGGGTCCGTCCACACAAGAAATTCACCCGCGAAGGCGATCTCATCCTGAGCGAAGAACACATCGGTATGGTTGAGGCAGCACTCGGTACCGAGATTGAGGTCGACACCGTCGACGGCCCCATTACCATGAAAGTGCCGGCCGGTACCCAAAGCGGCAGTGATTTCAAACTGTCCAACCACGGTGTCCCGCACCTGAAAGGTTCAACCCGAGGCGCCCACATCGTCACCATTATGGTCGACACGCCGACCAAACTGACCAAGCAACAACGCGACCTACTTGAGCAATTCGACGCCCCAGTCAAAAAACGCGGCCTGTTCTAGGGGCTATTCACTTTTTTGGAGCGGTGCGCGATAATGGGCTCAAGATGAATAAGCTTAAGGATAATCAACAGGGGTTGATTCCGCTACTCTTAACGATATTATTTATCGTCGGCGCGATAATTTATTTCGTCTATTTGCGAGTGCTTCACGCCCAGAAATAGGGCTAGTCCGGTATTGCCGAAAATATAAAAAAGTGCTATAATAACAGGATATGAAGAAGGTCCTGCTGCTATATCGTGCCAAGCCAGCCAGTAAGCCGAAGGCTATCAACTTTGCGAAGACGATAGGAGATTTGGTTGGTCCGGATATAACCATTACGACAGCTGAGATAGGCGAGTTGCTATTTGAGGTAGGCACGGGCTATGCGAGCATTACTCACCCCGGTCAAGATATAGATGTAAAAGATTTTGATGTAGTGATCATCCGTCACATTGGTGCGCTTGATGCCGAAGCGCATGCGGTGGCAGCTTATTGCCGCAATCATGGAATCAAGTGTGTGGATTCATACCTGGACCGTATCATCGACGACAAGCTCAGTGCTGCTTTCGAACACTGGTTGGTCGGAGCTAATCTGCCCCGGACGTTTTATGGTCCGGTCGAAGAATTAGCCAAGCGCGTCAGTGAACTGGGCGATAAGGCAATCCTGAAAGATAATCGCGGCCATAAGGGCAAGCTTAACTTCGTGGTTTCTTCGGCCGACGACGTCCTGAAGCTTGCTCAGGCAAACGAGGGGGTGCGGTTCGTGCTCCAAGAATTTATCACCAACGACGGCGATTACCGCATCCTGGTACTTAACTTCAAGCCAGTCATGGCCATCAAGCGCACCGCCGGCGAAGGCAGCCACCTCAATAACACCTCGCAAGGAGGAACCGCAGAAATCGTCGCCCTAGATTCTCTCGATCCGCAAATCATCGATATGGCAGTAAAAGTTAGCCGGGCCGAAGGGCTCGAAGTATCCGGTGTGGACATCATAATTGATGCAAATACTGGTAATTTCTATACACTGGAGGTTAACCATGCCCCGCAGATATCGTCCGGTTCATTCACCAAGGAAAAGGCAGTGGTTTATGCAAAATTTGTCGAGGAGTTAGCAAATGGTTAAGAAAGATTTAACGATTATCGGTCGCGCCGAAAGAATCGATCTGCGTGATTTCGCCATCCAGGATGTACCCGCAAAGGTCGATACCGGTGCGGACAGTAGCACCATCTGGGCGACTGCCATAGAAGAGGACGCGCGCGGATTACACTTCGCGCTGTTTGGCCCCGGCAGCAAGTATCACACCGGCAAGGTCGTCACGCTGCAACGGCCCGACTACACCCAGACACAGGTAGAAAACAGCTTTGGTCACAGCGAGACCCGGTACAAAGTAAAGCTGAGCATTACGCTTCGAGAGCGTAATATAAAGGCGACGTTTACGCTATCCGATCGGGCGAATAAAACTTATCCAATATTGCTGGGCCGCAAATTGTTGCAGGGCAAATTTCTGGTCGACGTATCAAACGGTAAGCCTTTACGCACGGCCGAGCGCGAGAAATCCGATCAGCTGCAGAAAAAAATGAACAATCATGCCGCCAAGAGCGACGGCTTGAAGATAGCCATCCTGAGCAAAGGCCCCGGCAATTACAGCACGAAGCGCCTGAAGGAAGAAGCCCTGGCCCGGGGTCATGAAGTGCGCATCATAAACTACGCTAGGTGCTATGTGACGCTCGAGAGTGGTAACCCGGTCGTGCGTTATGAGGGCGAGAGTTTGCGTGACATCGATGTCATCATTCCACGTATTGCAGCCAATCTGACAAGCTACGGTTCATCTATCGTCCGACAGTTTGAGATGCAAAATATCCCCACCTCGACTACCTCGATCGCCATCGTTCGGTCACGCGACAAATTGCGCGGTACCCAGCTGCTTGCCAAAACCGGCATTGGTATCCCCAAGACCGTCTTTGCGCGTGAAACAGCCGACGTCGATGACGTTCTAGACCAGGTTGGCGGCGCGCCGGTAATTATCAAGGTTGCGCGGGGCACGCACGGCAATGGCGTGGTGCTGGCCGAAAACCGCAAGGCAGCCAAGGCCGTTATGCAGGCCTTTTACGTAGAAGGTGTGAGCTTTATTGTTCAGGAATACATCGCCGAGAGCGCCGGGGCAGATATCCGGGCATTCGTCGTGAATGGCAAGGTGGTAGCTAGCATGAAGCGACAGAGTTTGGATGATGATTTTCGGAGTAATTTACACCAGGGCGGAGAAGGTACGCCGGTGAAACTGACTGATGATGAACGACGCACGGCCGTAAAGGCGGCTAAGGCAATGGGTTTGACGATCTGCGGTGTCGACATGATGCGCTCTAACCGTGGTCCGTTGGTACTCGAGGTTAATTCCAGCCCGGGCTTTGGCATCGAAAAGGTGACAGGGCACAACGTAGCAGCCAAGATCATCGCGTACGTAGAACAGGCGGCCAAGAATGGTCGTCGCAAAGACAAAGTCGGCGCATAAGCAACCCCGGCTGGCTTAGGTGTGCGCACGTCGTGCATCTTGCATAGCGCTCATGCTATGATTGAGCTATGTCGCCCGATGTTACTGTCTATGTGCTGGCCGGCGCACCCGCCGCTCTGCTACTGATCTTGCGGGTCAATGCCGCGCTTGTTTTTCTTAGTGCCTGCTTGGGCGCGGTTTTGCTGCGCTACATCGGCCCAGACGCGACCGATTTTGCCAGCATGTTCCTGCCGTGGCTGAGCGGCAATAACCTAAAACTGGCACTATTCCTATTGCCGGTGGTGCTGACCACCATCTTCATGATCAAGACCGTCAAGGGCGGCCGCAACGCGCTCAATGTATTTCCCGCACTCGGTACGGGTCTCCTGATTGCGCTGGTTTGCGTGCCACTTTTGTCTACAACGTTCGTCGATCAGGCCCTGGGCTCCAACGCCTGGGACATACTATTGCAATTCCAGTCGTTGGTCATCGGCGTCAGCGCGCTCGTCTGTTTGCTGTTCTTGTGGATGCAACGTCCTAAGACTGGCCACGATAAACACTCTAAGCATAAATAAGCTGCCCAGCCGGCAGCGTCTTGGTTGCCAACAGATTGACTTTTCCTCAAAAATATCGATAATCTAAGGAGTTATTTTGCAATAGCAAAGCATAACGCCCGTGCAAGACGAAGGGTTTTGCGCAAACTCACAATCCAGGGAGCGCTAGCGACTGAATGTGAGTTTGAAAGGAGCAGTTGACGTCAAGTGAAGTTCGGCGAAAGTAGCCCCGGCTAGTTTCGCCGCAACGCAACATGGCGTCGCACTGCGACGCGGGCCCGTAGCTCAGTCGGTTAGAGCAGCGGCCTTTTAAGCCGCGTGTCGTGGGTTCGAATCCCACCGGGCCCTCCATAAAAATGACCTTGCCATTCGGCAGGGTCATTTTTATTGCGGACCGCGGCTGGGATTCGAACGGGTTTGCCAGTGGCAAACCCCGGGCCCGTAGCCGGTCGACCATGGGAGACCGGTCGCAGTGGCAGCGCCTTTTGCGCTCGCCTGCGAGGCGAATCCCACCGGGCCCTCCCTGATCACATAGTTGAGCGACCGTAACTATTGCCCCGTGTGGCACTTCTGTTTTGTTATAGTTAGGCTATGCCCCCCGATACGGTCACGACCCCTCAAAACATAGCTACCATATTCAATGCTCATGGTCTAGGAAGTAGTCTATCTGCAAAACGCATTACAGTCGGCTTTACTAACGAAATACACCACGTTGGCGATTACATTCTGAAAGTATATGCTCGTCCAGACACCGCCCATATTAGCTACGATAAAGAAACCAATTTATTTGAAACGCTAAAAGGCAAAGTTCTTGTCCCCGAACTTGTCGTGAAGGACGGTAGCCAAATTATTATTCCGCAGCCGTACATTATCTACCGCTACATTAGTGGAAATCCAGCAGGTCATGTCTGGCACTTACTTACTCATGAGCAGCGAAAGCAGCTTATTTATGAAAGCATTGAGCAGCTTAAAGCGATTGCGGCATCACAACCCCATCCCAAGTTGAGCAGTTCTCAATCTTGGCGAGAGCAGATTGAAACAAAATTACATACATATTTAGATGTCGTTAGGCAAAAAGATCTATTTAGTAATGATGTTGTACGCTCACTACAGAAGTATATTGACGATAATGTAAAACTTTTAGAGCAAGCGAAGCTGGGCTTGCAGTATTGGGATTTTCACTTAGATAACTTAATAGTAGACGATGGTAAACTCGTTGGCATGATTGATTTTGAGCATGTTGATGTCGTTTCGATAGATTATGTTCTTAATATAGTGAGGCAGATGCAAAATTATCCTCACTTAAATTTAGCCGAAGAAATGGAACAATATGCTAACCTAGAACATTACAAAGATATGCTCAATTGGTTCAAGGAGTTTTACCCTGAGCTTTTTGACTTTGATGGATTGGAAGCGCGAATTAATCTGTATGATCTGGAGGGCATACTCCGGCTGCGACCTCGTTTCCCATATGCAAGGCAAGTAGATGATAGAGTGGCAAAAATCTTAACATAGCTGGGGCTTTTTGCTTGGAGAATACGCTGTGCGGATTACGAATCCACGCGCAGGAGTTTACTCCGAGCATGGTTGAGTGGAGAAGGTCGAAGCCCACCATCCCACCGCCAACAATTTTTGCGCTCGCCTGCGAGGCGAATCCCACCGGCCCACATCTCAACAATCGAAACCTTTCTGATATGATAAGCCCATGAATATAGCAATCACGGGCGCGAGTAGGGGTATTGGCTTGGCTGCAGCAAAACAGCTGGCGAATGACGATAACACATTATTTCTGATAGCGACATCAGAAGACTCTTTTAAACAACATTTGCCAAATGCAATTGAAATTGCGGCCGACCTGACAACTCCCGAGGGGATCAAGGCCGCAGCGGATGCCATTGCTGCCAAGACTGACCAGCTGGATGTGTTACTTAACAATGCCGGCGCCATGGTCATGAAGAAGTTCGAGGACATGACTGCCGACGACATCAACTTGCTAATAAATCTCAACCTTAATGCCCAGCTGCAATTGACCCGAGAACTCCTGCCGCTGCTCCGGGCAAGCGACAATCCACAAATCATCTTCATGTCATCGATGGCTGCGAAGTCGAGCATCGTGGGCGAAAGCGTCTATGCCGCGACCAAGAGCGCGATAACCGGATTCGCTAACGTGTTACGCAATGAGCTGGCGCCCAAAATCCGCATCACGGCCATTCACGCCTGGGGAACCGACACATGGGGAGCAGACGAGCCCGACAAACTCATACAGCCGGCCGATATCGGCGAGGTGGTTGAGTTCATCATCACCCGGCCGCCGACCATGATGATCGAATCGATCGACCTTGGCAACCCGCACCAATGGCGTGGTGCGCAATCTCCGTGGTCGCCACAATAAACCTCATCGATTTGAATTGACATCACAGCCATTTTCCGTATACCCTATGGGGGTATAGGAGAATTTATAATGATCAGTCACGATATGTCTGAACATAGCCAACACCAACACACCCAGGAGCAGGGTAACCATTATTCAAAGAGGATGGCCGCCAGTGCAACACTGCACTGTTTGATCGGCTGTGCTATCGGTGAAATGGTCGGCGTGACCATCGGTACCCACTCTGGGTTCATGCCACACCAGACAGTAATATTGGCGGCCACATTGTCGTTCATATCGGGTTATGGTTTCTCGACCTGGCCGCTCATCAGGGCCGGGCTATCTTTTGCTAAGGCGCTTCGGCTGGTATTTGCCGCGGATACGGTCTCGATACTGACTATGACCATCGTCGATAATCTGCTGATGCTGACTATCCCAGGCGCCATGGACAAAAACCTGGGCCACCCGATTTATTGGATAAGCCGAACGCTATCATTGTCGGCCGCCTTCGTCGTCGCTTTCCCGGTCAATGTATACCTACTGAAGCGCGGCAAGGGCCATGCCCTGACGCACTCATATCACACTCATGACAGCAAGGAGGGAGCATGAAATACGGGTACACCGACAACAAGCAAGCAATATTGAAACGCTTGAACCGTGCCGAAGGACAAGTGCGCGGCATCGCCCGGATGGTCGAGAATGATGAGTACTGCATTGATATACTCACGCAGATCAACGCTGTCCAGGCAGCCATCGATAAGGTAGCGATAGAGTTGATGCGGGATCATGCCAAACACTGCATGATGGATGCCAAAGATAAGAAGCAGCAAGAGCAAAAGGCTGAGGAATTGGTCGGTGCCATTAGCCGCATGCTTTCGCGCTAGTCATTGCGTCACCGACTGCTATACTTCGTTACATGAACTTTGACGATCTACAAAAGCGAGCTGTCGAGATACGTGACAAGTACGACGAGCTCAACCAAACCAAGCGCGGTGTCATCTGGAACGAACAACAGTTGATGGCCGGATTTGTCGGTGATGTTGGGGATTTGTCCAAAATCATCATGGCCAAGCATGGGCTCCGTGACATGGATGATGTCGATACCAAGCTCGCCCATGAGCTGTCCGATTGCCTGTGGTCGGTGCTGGTTCTGGCGAACAAATATGACATCGACCTTGGTGCTGAATTTATGCGCACCATGGACACGCTTGATCAGCGGATTGATGACGAGCTGGCCGCCTAAGGCCCGAGTGCCCGGGCTGTGTATTCATAGATAAGAATAAGCACCACTGGGCTATAATGATTCGCATGCCTCGGCGCGTCAGACTACATAAAACCAGCGGCTGGAATCGTATCGAGATAGAAGATTTCGACTGTCCGCCGCCGCTTGCCGACCAAATAAAGATAGATGTCCGAATAGCCGGCGTCAACGTGGCTGATACGGTGCTGGCCCAGGGATTCTTTGCGTTAGAGAAACAGCGCGTGGGGTGGCCGATGACACCGGGTTTTGAAGTAGCCGGATTAATCAGCGAAGTCGGCGAGGGTGTGACCGATATGGTCGTGGGCGACAAAGTATTCGGCTTTAGCTTTTTTGGTGGCTATAGCACGCAAGTGGTCGAGGACGCCAGCTACATGCGGCGCATGCCCGACGGGATGGAGTTTGCCGAGGGCGCTAGCGCAACGCTGGCTTTCGTGTTTGCTTATTATGCGGTGCACAAGCTGGCTCAGCCTCACAAAAGAACAGCTCTAGTCTACGCGGCGACGGACGATTTCGGCTTGGCATTGCTACAAATCCTCAAGGATGATGGCTACAGCGTCATGGGTGTGGTCCGGAATTCGGAACAGGTCGAGATGGCTGAAAGATATCGCGCGGATATCGTCATGCTGATGGGTGACGAATCGTTAGGAGCGAGTATCAAAGAGTTTGCTCCGAAGGGCTATGACCTGATTTTCGATTTGCGGAGTTCTGTCCCGCTCGTACGTCATGTCGAGCGTTTGACTCGACAAGGCCGTGCTTTCATCTTCGAGCAACAGCCTCCCGTCATAGACCCGCAGACAGGCCAGCGCAAAGATTTTGCGTCGATTGCCTCCATGTATCACAAGCCGCCATTTTGGTTCAAATGGTTCCGTCGCGCCAAGCCGCCGGTGCCTATCGATGTCAGTACTTTATTCGAAAAACGAAACTTCATAACAGACTTTTATAGTTACATCATACCTAAGTTTGAGAAGCGTGTTTTGTACGTGCCGCCCATGACCAAGTTCGATTACCACAAAGTCGCCGATGCTTTCGAGGCCACCCAGTCGCCAAATACGATCGGCAAGGTCGTGCTGACATTCGATGACTAGCTAGCGGTACTTGATGACTAAGCTAAGTGCTCATGGCTGCAACAGCCTGCACTGCTATTATTTTCGATATGAAGTGGATGGTCGGCCGGGTAGAGCAAACCACGTTGGTATTGAGCGTGAGTGCGGCCTTTTTGCTTGGAGTGGTGCTGGCGCGCAGGGGCTTCTTGATTGACTGGCTGTGGCCGGTATTGACGGGTGCGTTCGCCTTATTTTCGTGGCGCAGGCATTCGTGGTGGACATGTTTTTGGGTGATAGTGTTTGGCCTGAGTCTGGGCTGGTGGCGTGGATCGATTTATATGCAACATTTGCAGGCCTATCAGGCACATTTTGGGCAGAAGGTAACGGTCCTGGCAACTGCTAGCGAAGACGCGACGTACAACAAATACAAGCAGCTGACATTCGATGCCCACGACATTACCATAGAGGATACGGGCGAGCGTTTGGTCGGCAAAATCAGCCTGAGTGGCTTCGGTGAACCGGCGGTATTCGCCGGCGACACGGTGCGCGTGAGCGGCAAGTTGCAATCGAGTCTTGGATCGTACCAGGCGCGGATGACTTACGGGCAACTTGATGTTATGCGGCGCAGTACGGCATGGGTGCCGCAAATAAGGCGGGAGTTCGCGGCCGGCATGCAATCGGCGTTGCCGGAGCCATTGGCATCATTCGGCATGGGCCTCCTCATTGGGCAGCGAGCCAACCTGCCGCAACATGTTTACGACGCACTGCTGATGGTTGGGCTGGTCCATATCATTGCCGTGTCGGGGTATAACTTGACCATAATCTTGCGGGCGACCGAAGGATTGCTGAAGAAGCACTCCAGGCGGTTGTCATTGCTGCTGTCGTTCGGGCTGATCGGGCTATTCTTGTTGTTTGCCGGTGCCAGTGCCAGCATCGTCCGGGCCGCCATCATCAGCGTGCTGGCACTTATGGCGGCATATTATGGACGCAAGGTGAGACCAATAGTACTGCTACTGTTTGCGGCGGCCATCACCGCCTGGCTAAATCCATACTATCTGTGGGGTGATGCGAGTTGGTATCTGTCATTCCTGGCATTCTTTGGCGTGCTTATCATCGCGCCGATGGTGCTTACCCGCATGCCGCGACGCGTGCAAAATTCACTGATCGCGACCGTGGCCATCGAGACCTTGTGTGCCGAGATCATGACCATCCCATACGTGCTGTATGTGTTCGGGCAAATGTCGTTTGCCGGGCTCCTGGCCAACATCCTGGTGGCCGTATTCGTGCCGCTAGCAATGTTACTATGTTTGGTCGCCGGTCTGGCGGGCATGTTGATTCCGGCCGTTGCCGGATGGCTAGCTTGGCCAGCGAGATATTTGCTGACCTACATGCTAGACGTAGCGCAGCTGATCAGTTCGATTCCGCATGTATTTGCCGAAGGAATCAGATTGCCGTTGGCACAATTGGTGATACTTTATGGGACATTGGTCGGGGCGGCCGTGGTGCTTAGGCACAAGACAAAAGGCATCGAACCTGCTAAAATAACAGATGAAACAGGGGTCTGAGCGGGGCCACTCATGATCAAGTAATCGCGGAGGTAGACGTGTCAGGTCACAGCAAATGGTCAACGATCAAACGGCAAAAGGGCGCCAAGGACGCGGCTCGGGGAGCTTTGTTTACCAAGCTCGGCAATGCCATTGCCATCGCCGCTCGCAGCGGCCTCGATCCAGAAACTAATTTCACCTTGCGACTGGCAATAGATAAAGCTAAGGCAGCCAATATGCCCGCCGCAAACATCCAGCGCAGCATCGATCGCGCCAAGGACAAGGACGCAGCGCAGCTGCAGGAAGTTATGTACGAAGGTTATGGGCCGGGAGGCGTCGCCATCATAGTCGAGGCTGCGACCGACAACATCAACCGGACCTATCCCGAAATCCGTCTGGCGTTCTCTAAGCACGGTGGCAATATCGCAGAAAAGGGTGCGGTGGCGTTTCAATTCGATCATAAGGGTATGATTCGGGTTGGTGCGACTGGCGACGATTTGATGCTGGCGGCAATCGATGCCGGGGCAGAGGACGTCCAAGAAGAAGGCGACGAGTCGGTGGTGTACACGGCGGCTAGTGACCTGGCAAAAGTTCGCGACGCGCTGAAAGGGCAAGGTATCGCCATAACCGAAGCCGAACTGACGTATGTGCCCAACAATACGGTCGAGATTACCGATGAAGCCACGGCCGGGAAGATCATGCGTATGATGGATGCGCTGGAAGATATCGATGATGTCAGCAACACGCACGTCAACTTCGATATCGACGAATCGCTGCTACAATAGCTTCATGGATTATTCAGAAGAACTCGCCTTCGCCAAGCAACTTGCCGAAGAGGCTGGCGATATCATGCGACAGTACTTCCGGAGCGAACAGATCGGTACGACGTTCAAAAGCGATAACTCGCCGCTGACAATGGCCGACACCACCATCAACAACCTGGTGGTCAACAAGGTAAAGCAGCAGTATCCCGATCATGCGGTGCTGGGAGAAGAAGAGTCTCACGATATAGCAAGCGATATGCTCTGGGTATGCGATCCGATTGACGG
>CAZTXZ010000003.1:0-16034 GCA_964617895.1 uncultured Candidatus Saccharibacteria bacterium | reverse complement strand
CCCCCACCCGCGCGGTATTTCCACTGTAAAAGCGTTATTGATAGATGCAACGGTATCGGTCTTGTCGTTGCTGTTCTCGGTCGGAGGTTTGGGGGCTGTTGCGTTGGGATTAACGAATGTCTTGCCATTCGCCCGGCATTGTTCCGGATAACTTTCCATGATCGGGTTACCGGCGGCGACACAATCGGCGTAAGAGTTGATGATTTTGCCAGGCGCCGCGCCCTTCGTGGCCAGAACGACTCCGAGGACTCCTGCTATAAGCAAGGTAATTACACCGATGATAATGAACTTGCGTTTGTGGTTGATTGACTTCATGCGCTCGCTCTCCCCAGTTTGCTATAACTTGAGCGTACTACTTGTAAAACCTAGCGTCAAAGACGATTCGGCTCCCCATCGTCACCTAGTTGCGAGTAGATGAACTCCATCGGCAGACCGTAAGCTCCACTGTACGAGCCCTCAATTTTTTCGATCAGAGTAAAACCGGGTGCATCAAAAAATATACCCAATGCGCCACTACGTATGGCGCCGTTATCACCATTTATCAGTCGCCTGAGTAAATCAGCGTCAAAATGCTGGTATGTAAGACTCGTATAGCTAACCGTCGAGACCCGCTGGCCGCCCGGCTTCACGACACAACATCCGGTATATACACCAATGGTCTTGCCGCTCAATTCCATGGCGGCCCTGAAAGAATCACTACCAGCTTCTGGTTTGCTAAAGACTTTTCCGGTTTCGTCGCACGTCAATGTATCGGCGGCGATAACAAATACGTCACCGTTGTCCGCAGCAACTTTATCAGCCTTATTCTCGGCCAGAAGGCGTACGCGTTCCTCGATCGCCTTGTCGTCAAAAATGGATTCATCGATAGCTGCCTCGATGACCTCGAAGTCTAACTTCGACTTCTCCATCACAAAATTCTTTAAAAACGAACCAGAGGCCAGAATGATTCTTGACATATGTTACCTTCCTTGTAAAATAAACCTGAACTTAATGTATAACAGAGACACACAAGATGGCAACACCCTTCGAGGCCGTTGAATACGGCGAGCTACCCTTTGCGCGGTTACATATAGAGGGCGAGCGAGAGTCAGGACCTGGGCTGGATGAATTGGCATACCTGGGAGATTTAGCATTTCGCAAAGTTGTCATCTTGGGAATCCCCGGCTCGGGCAAGACAACCCTCGTGGAGACACTGAAAGAATCGAACCCAGACATCAATTACCTTTCATTAGGAGCGATTAGTCGGGGCTTGGACCCTGAGTCGCCGCAGCGCCGGGCGCTTGATGAGCTGTTTGCTATCGGTAAGCCGGTTGGCGATGCTGGCCTTTTTCTCGACATACTTGAGCCCCATCTGGACAGGGCGCTGGAACGAGGAGGTTATATTCTCGACGGTATGCCCAAAAAGGTCGCCGAGATTGATCCGCTATTGCAGTTTCTAGAGCGTAAGGCTGCGTCGCCCGATGCCATTATATCTTGCAGTGTTTCGCCGATCGAGGCCCATCGTCGGACGATGGACCGTGCCAGTCGTCCTAGTGACCCTGATACCATCAATATTTTTCTGAATCGCACCAAAGTATACCTCCGTGATCTTGATAATTTTGAGCGAAAGCTTGCCCATGAGCCAAAACGGCCACTGGTACACATCGACACCGAGAAAACTTCACCGCAGACCGCTGCCCGTGCGGTTGAATTGCTGACCAATCGGGGCGAACAAGTCGAACTCGGGAAGGGAGACAAACCGGAAGCTGACATCCTGAGTAGTGCCGCCGGGTTGCTTCATGAAGCATTGACTAGTGGCGACAAAGAAAAGGCGCTCAATATTTATGGACAACTATTTGATGATTGCTTGCCCGGCATAAATCATGGCAAAGCATCGTCCGAGGAATTCAAAGACCATCGACAGGCATATGTAGAGATGGCATTGGTGGTGCAAGATCCGAAGCTTCGAGAGACGCCAAGGTTCTTGGAGCGATTCGCCCAAAACTATATCGACACGACACTTATGAGTTTGACCCATTTGCATGAAAGCATGGCCGAAGAGGTCGTGTTGCGACATGGGCAAAATTTCGACGTCACTCACGTTGAAGACATACTCAGTCAGCAATATGGACTCAAGAAGTTAATTGATCATTTGCAAGAACGAATCGTTGAGGGGCGTGATCTAGCCACATTGGTCGAGAAAGAAATATCGGCAAATCTAGACGAGCTCCATCACGTAGATGGAGTACTCAAGCGGCGCAGTGAAGCCCTCGGCCTAGAGGCACCAGCCTCGGCCAAGGAGTTGATGTGGCGACAACCAAGTTTGTGGGGGCAGTTAACCTCTAACCAGACACTTATTTCGCCAGACTATAACTATCGAAGCGAGGCTAATGGCTTGCCGGATGCGCATCATTCTCTCTTGCCATTTACTAAAAATCGTAGAGCGATGAATGCCAACAGCATGGGAGACTACATACCATTCGTTGAGGCGGTTTCTGCGACCGAAAACGCATTTACGTCCACATTCGGGTTCATACACTTTATCGGCATGGACAAGGACGGCCAGGCATTCGGCGTTGAGTACCCGATCATGATGCATGATCGACGCCTACTCAACCTGAATAACCCGACCATCAATAAGATCCTGATAATGGGCGAAGCATTTTATGGCAACCACGATATGTGGCACAACCTTCTGCCCGTATTCTCGAAGAGTTTCATACTACATCACCCAGATGCCCCACTGAGCCATGGCGGAAGGTTGGCGCCGTATATTGAATTTGGGAATGCTTTGCGCGACGAAAAGGAAGAGTATGAAATTGGCGTGGCGATGGCACACGCCCGTACCCAACAGGAGAGATTCGAGGATAACCCTGAACTCGAAAAGCAGCAATCAGAGCTGATTTTAGGGGCACTGCGCGATCTCAAGACAGTTCCCGACCAATTGAGCGGCCAATGCAGCGAAGAAGAGACAGCGCAAATAATCGACTACCTCGCATCCATGCTTGCCACTAAAGCGTACAACGTGTTTCCGGATCACCACCCGATTTATGAGCCTATCGAGGCCCTCCTGACCGAGCTTAAGGTAAAGCCAATGCCCATCAGTTCCTCGGAGGTCGCAGAATTATTGCATCGCCAAGGCCTGCTCGATACCGGCCGCCTGGCTCGATCAGAAAACCTGAGCAAAGATAAGATCACTACGCTGATTCATGAAGATCCCGCATTTGCATCCCGTCTTATCAGTGATTATATCGATCCCGAATCCGATGACCGAGAATCCGGAGCGGAGCACATCGTTTCTGCGCTCGATAGGTGGGGTGTCCTGCAGACGCTGTCCGCTGAGCCACTGGCAATCCTGGGACCACTGGAAAAATCTCGCTGGCTCGCTATGACGGCACCTCAACGCCCCCAACTGAAGGGACACATGGAAAAAGTGCACGGTAAGCCCGGTTATATGTTCGGCGGGGAATTAGTCAGCGATCCACGCGATCTGGTCTTGATGCAAGGTGAGGTTCTCGCCGTCGATGCGCCCGAATACGAGTACCGAGTCGAAGTCAGGAAAGAAAACCAGGTACTTGGCTATAAGCTCTACAGCCTGCTCTTCGATGACGACCAAGATTCCGAACGGATTGGTCGAGAGGAATTGACTCTGCTTCGACGAAGTTCCGATACGGGCCAAAAACTGTTCGCCAAAGATGCGGTCGGCATGCTGGATGAGCTCTTGCACGACCTCGTCAGGAACGCCTACGATATCGACTACGAAAAGCTTGCATACATCGAAGCATATGCGGCTTCGCTGGAAGTGACCCATGCATCGACGGTATTGCAAGGAACGCTTTTAGATATCGTGAGTCGTTACAGGGCGTTGTCTGGGCGCGAAAGGGAGCACCAACTCCTACTAGGTGTCAGCTATCGGGACGCGGCTAAAGCCATCGACGACGAACACATGGACATTGCCTGAGTTCCAGGCGGCGTCGATTTTTCCCTGACTACAATCGAGCCCTCGACGCTCCCCATGAAGACCCTTTACAGGCTCTTAACTATGCTTACAATTAATAGCCGATGACTGACCAAACGACGAACTCAATTTTGACCGAGCTGCGTGACATTATCACTCAACCGAATACGTTAAGAACCCTTATTGTCCTGACCGTGGCATTTATAGTGGCCTATTGGGGGAGTCGTTTTGCCGCTCGGGCCGTGGTGGCAGCGGCTCAGTTTATTGCCGTACGTTCAGATAGTTCGACCGATCACGAACGAACCATAAAATTACGACGCGTCGAGACCTATCTCAGCATCCTCAACGCAATATTACGCGCCGCCATCATCGCAACCGTCGTTTACCTGACCTGGAAGCTGCTCGCTCGGCCCAGCTCTGCCATACCGTACGCGATAATCGTCAGTGCGCTCATGATCGTGACGGTCGGTGCGACCATCGGTATCGTGCTCAGGGATATTACGGCCGGCATCACGATGATCATCGAGCGCTGGTACCATGTTGGCGACTACATTCGGGTTGAGCCGTTCGGCGATGTCAGCGGGGTGGTTGAGAGTATGAATTTGCGCTCGACGCGGATACGCAGCCTCAACGGCGAAGTCATCCGGTTGCACAATCAGCACATTCAGGCCGTCAAGGTTACGCCCAGGGGTCTTCGCACCATTGCCGTCGATGTCTTTGTCAACAATCCGAAAGTCGGCCGCACGTTAGTCGAGAAAGCTATAGCCAGCATGCCCGTAGGCACCATGACCTTGGTGTCTAAACCAGAAATAACCCGGGAAGAAAAGTGGAGTGACCACTTGTACCTGATAACCACCACCGGCCAAACACCGCCGGGGCGTGAATGGCTGATGGAAACCTACTTCGTCGATTCGCTCAAGGAGCTCGATGAGATGCGTCGCGGCCTTGATGCGCTGATCCGGCCGCCGCTGGTGCGGTTCGCCGACCCAGCTGCCGAGCGCAGTTTCAAACGAGCCGTACGTATGAATAAGAAGTAACCACACAGCCAGTGCTGTCTTATTCTTGCTAACCGAAAGGTATAATGAAAACGAAGATGAAACGCAGTCAAAAATATCCGGCAAGGTTAAAGAATGATCATGCCACATCGGTCCTGCAAAATATCCAGACTTTGGCACGTTCTCACCCAGTCATCTGCGTAGCCTTACTCCTGGTAGTGGCCATCAGCATATTCTCGACATGTTATATCGTGATCAAACACGTGCACAATCAAAGGCGAATACAGATGACTTTCGCTATCGTTGTACCAACTGAAGCCGACATGAAGTCGCTCGGAGCATCAGCTACGTCATTTAGCAAAAGATGTTGGACGGCTAAGACCGTAGAATTCGGCCCCGATACGATAACAGTTTGCCGCGCCGAGATGAACGCCTACTTCGATGACGCTAGCAAGCAACAGATGGAATCAGTGTTGGCTTCAGAGGCGAAGAATATCAGGGGGAGAGGCTACGACATAAAACCATCACCTACTATGGTTTACACCTACGGTTTTGGGCCATCCGGTATCGGTTGCGCACTTCACGCAGATTTCGAAATCAGGGGCTCTCATTATGGGGATAGACTTGATTATCCGCACAGACCAGATCAGCGCGGACATATCATGATATCCTGCATGACTGACGCTTACTCTTCTTCGTCTTATTAGTCGATTCGTGCTGTGTATGGGCCTCTTGCCGTGCAATCTGTAAGACCGTAATCTGAACCTAGCTGCCTCCATCAAAGCAAAATGGCCTGCGAATTGCAGACCGTCTTACTTTGGCAGGGGCACGTGGAATCCGTCGTCGCTGCGCTCCTTTGGGATATTACTGCAGCTATGCTCGATGCAAGCATCTGCGCGTGGCTTTGATTATCGAACGCACGATCTTAGCGTCTTGTTGCGCAATCCGCCAGATCGTAGTTCGACACCATGAGTCGTAACAAGATAAAACGGCCAATCTTGCGACTGACCGTCTTATCTTGGCAGGGGCACGTGGAATCGAACCACGATCTAGGGTTTTGGAGACCCTCATACTAGCCGTTGTACTATGCCCCTTCAATGAAGCGCAACAGACAGCATCATACCGCAGAACAACCAAATTGTCACGGAGTAAAACCTTCCCAAACGGTGTCATTTCTGCTATACATAATAGAATGGCTAAAGTTATTCCGTCCAAACCGGCGCTCATTATGTTGTATGGGTTCCCCGGTGCAGGAAAGACATACTTCTCGAGGCAGTTTTGCGAAGCCGTCCAGGCTGTGCATGTTCAAGGTGACCGAATTCGGGCTGAGTTGTTCGAAAACCCCCGTTATGACAAACAGGAAAACGCCGTCGTCGCCCAGCTGATGAACTACATGACCGAAGAATTCCTAAGTGCCGGCATCAGCGTCCTGTACGATGTCAATGCCATGCGCGCCAGCCAGCGTCACGCCTTGCGTGATATTGCCCGACGCCAGCACGCCAGCCCGGTAACGGTCTGGTTCCAGATTGACCAAGATACTTCCTACGCCCGCAGTATCCAGCGTGACCGTCGCCGTAGCGACGATAAATATGCTGCCGTACGCGACCGTCGTGCTTTCGATGAGATCGTCGGCCACATGCAAAATCCGACTACTGTCGAAGATTACGTGGTCATCAGCGGCAAACACACGTTCAACACGCAATACACCGCCGTGGCGCATCGCTTGCGCGAGCTCGGCCTGATCGGTATCGGCGACGACACCACCAAAACCGCCAAGCCTGGGCTGGTCAACCTCATTCCCGATCCGTCTGCCGGCCGTGTCGACATGACCCGCCGCAATATAGTCATTCGCTAGATATTTTATGGCATACAAACAATTCCTAATCGATGAAATCGGTTTAGTAACCGTGTATAAGCGCCGGGGCACCAAACGCATCAAATTGAGCGTGGACCACGACGGCAACATCAAGCTATCCATGCCGACCTGGCTGCCATACAAGACGGGTCTGAGCTACGCCGACAGCAAGCGGGGCTGGCTGGCCGAGCAATTGAAACACCGTAGCCCAATTACCCTGAGCCATGGTCAACCGATTGGATCGAAATATCGATTAATCTTCGAGCCGTACCAAGGTGAAGGCGTGCGTTCACGCATTTTGGTCTCCAATGACATCAGGATTCAATACCCCGTGGAGCTAAACCCGGGCGACCCGACCGTGCAAAGCGTTGCCGAGAAAGCCTGTGTGCGCGCTCTGAGGACCGATGCCGAGACTTTGCTACCCGTACGACTGCGCCAATTAGCCGAGCGCTACGACCTCCGGTATCGTTCGTTCAGCGTTCGTCAACTCAAAGGACGTTGGGGTAGTTGCGATCAGGCTGGACACATAACTATCAACCTGTTTGTCATGCAATTACCGACACCACTACTCGAATATGTCTTACTGCACGAATTGGCGCACACCGAGTACCTGGACCACAGCAGCAACTTTTGGGCGGTGTTGACGCGCCTGGACCCACTGGCCAAAGAACACCGCAAACAGCTACGGACTTATCGCCCCGTCGTCGGCGGCGTACCGACTGGCGACAACCTTGAGCCTGTGGCATACTAAGTACCAGACATGGCAAACTCGCAAGCAAATACCGAAATCCAATCCGCTGTCCAACTCGAGCATGGCCGCCTGACAAGCCTTATCAACAGCATGGCCGATGGAGTCATCGCCGTCGATAACGATGTCAATGTCGTGGTTTACAACGGCGCCGCTCTCAATATTCTCGACAGCAACAGTGACCCCCAGGATGTGCCACTCAGTGACATACTCAAACCTATCGGCCAAGACGATTTGCCCATCGACATCACGGCATTGGTCCGTAATACCAAGGTCCCGACCATCAACCGCGATTTACGACTCAAATATGCCGACGGTAGCACCATCAATTTATACCTGAGCATCGCGCCAGTCCATCTTGGCTATGGTTCGGAGGGTGAACGAGGCTATGTACTGATGCTGCGCGATATCACCCGCGAAAAATCACTCGAAGAGGAGCGCGACGAGTTCATCAGCGTCGTCAGTCACGAACTCAGGACACCAATCGCTATCACCGAAGGTGACATCAGTAATGCCCAGTTGTTGGCCGATAGGGCGAACGATGCACCACAGATCAAGCAGGCACTCGAAGAGGCGCACAGTCAGGTGTTATTCCTGGCCGACATGATAAACGACCTCAGCACATTGTCACGGGCCGAGCGCGGTATGCTGAAACTGGAGGCCGAGGAATTCTCGATCCATGAGCTGGTAGAGGAACTGGCGCACAACTACACGCCGCAAGCCGAGACCAAGGGGCTCAAGCTAGTCGCCAAACCGGTTCCCAAAACCCTGACGCTCGTGAGTAGCAAGCTGTACGTCCGCGAAGTACTGCAGAACTTCATCACGAATGCCATAAAATACACCGAGAAGGGCAGTGTTACCATTAGCGCCGGCAAACACGATAGTGATGGTGTCATTTTCCATGTCACCGATACCGGCATTGGCATCAGCCGCCAAGATCAAAAGCGGGTCTTCGAGAAGTTTTTCCGCAGCGAGGACTTTCGCACCCGCTCTACTACCGGCACCGGGTTGGGCCTATATGTTACCGCCAAATTGGTCCGTATCTTGAAGGCCGAACTAAAGATCGAGAGCAAACTCAACCACGGCTCGACTTTTTCGCTTATAGTACCGAACGCCGAATCAGACAATCCCGAATAGTCTAAGCTTCCCTCTCTGGAATATAACTCGCTGACCCATAAATGCATCCGCCTGGCCCTCTCACGTAAGTGTGAGTAGTCCGTCAAACTAGATTGAGCTGTTTTTCGACCGCCTGGCGGGCCAGACTGCCAACCCTGGCATCACGGCTGAGCAGCGTCATTTCGGCCGTGCCGAACCTCACCCCCGCGCGCACGTAATTATGGCTGCCAATCATTGTGCCTTTATCGGTCACTAGTACTTTGGCGTGCAGGAAATCGTGGGTTTTCGGCAGTTGGCTCATGAAAAGTACGCCAGGTGTACGTAATTTCTCGGCTCGTATAGACAAATGGTGTAACAGCGGAAAAGGGTGTCGTGACGGATGGTTGTACAGAATAGTAACATCGGCACCGCGCGCCAGCGCCAAGCTTAGGTGTCGGGCCGTAATATCGTTAGGGAAATACTGGCAGGTCAGCCAAATGTGTTCGGTCGCTTCGTCGATGAGCGCCAGGGCTTGGTCCAGGATTACCGACTGGTTTGGCCTGCCGGCATCCACCAGGAGCGTCGTCAGCTCGTCCACAGGGATTACCTGATCCTCGTCGGCGAGTACTCGCCGGACGGTCCGTTGCTGGGCTAGCCGTTCGCTAAATTCACTAAGCCAATTCGCGAGCTTAGAATTATGCACACCAATCATAACGTCGATTTGGTCCATGGCGTTTAGATTGCATCCGCCAAACATGACGTAATCGTTGACGACGGCAAATTTGATATGTGAACGACCAGCAAAGGGCGTCGATAATGGTCGAGTGGGCAAGTTAGTAATCGTGTAACTGCCACCGTTGGCTTGGATATTTTCGAGGCCAGCCAATCTTTCTGTGAATGGCCGAGCAAGCCGGTTCGGTAATTTCTTGGCAAAAAACAGTGGGCCCGGCATCAGACCAGACTTGACCATGAATGAAAAGGCATCAACGAAAATCCGAACCTGGACGCCACGAGCAGCGGCAAGCCGGAGCTCATGCATTAACCGCTCAATTTCGGATACGGCAATGTCGTAAGCCATGGTAGACAGCAAAACGCGGTCGCCTGGCCTTGCGGCCGCCACCCGCCGGACCAGCTCCGCCAGATATTCCCGTCGGCTGTAGCAGGCGTAATCATCCGCGACACTACCCCGGGTCGGGTCGGCCGGCTTTGGTTGTCGCGTTGTGGTTTCCATATAGAATCAGTTTAGCTTGGGCAGTTTTGGCTCAATCCGCATGACTGGGATGCAGACATTGCGGTCTTTCCACAGAACGACCGAGAATTCATATTTGAGCATGGAATAGTTCAGCAAAGCGACGTCGAGCAGGACGGCGAACGGCAAAGACAGCAGACTACGGACATCGGGCTGGCGATAAGTCATGGCACAGACCGTCAGGTACCACAGCAGCAAGATGGCGCAGGTCCCGGCACTAAGGGCCAGCACAGTGCTCAGGTACGGGTTAAGGATACCGACTATCAGGAATAAGAATGGCATGACCAGGGCGCCCAACTCGGCTAATGTAAGCAGAAACACCAATTCCATCCGTCTATGTAGCTGGGGGTATTTGGTGCGCGTAGCCGTGTCGCGCTGGTCGAGGACATCCTTGTCGCTGGTAAGTCCGATTTCGGAGCTGCTGTAGCGGAAACCATAGCCGTCATGACGAACGGTTTGTCGGGCAAAGTAGCTTTCGGGCACGATGGTACGGCTGACGGCCGAGAAGCCACCGGCGCTCAGTAATACTTGCCGTTTGGCGATCCAACAGGTGCTAAGGACGGGCGGACGGCGGAAAAGCTTGCGCGGCAGGGCAACTTCCCAGGCGTAGCGCATCGGTTGGATCAGCGAGGCATCCAGTTGCATGAAACGCGGCAGGATATTGCGCGGCATGATACTCATCATGCTCTTGTTCTTGCGTAGCATGAGGGTGACAATGTTGGTCAAGGTCTGGGGTTCGAAACGCACGTCGGCACCGCAAAACAGCACCAGCTCGCCGTTGGCCGCCTCCAGCAAGCTCTGATAGGCTTGATTCTTCGACAGCCAGCCCTCTTTCGGAGGGTCGCCCTTCAAGAAGCGCACGCCATCATGGGCAAATCCGCGAATGATTTCAGGCGTCCGCTTGACGGTCGAACAATCGTCAAGCACCAGAATTTCTAGCTTAGGATACGTACTCTTGATCAGCGTCTCCAGGCCAATTTGAAGGTCATCCGTCTCGTTACGCGCTGGAATGGCGACGGTCAAGGTCGGTAAATCTTTGTCGGCGTACTTTTCTGTGATTTCGTTCGGTCTCATGCTATCGGCATGCTTGAGCGTAGTAATCAGCAGCAAGACACTGGTAATCAGTTCAATGATCAGGAAGAGTACCCAGAACTTGGAGGCAATCAGGCCAAGTTCATGTAAGCTCCACCACAAGATTAGGAAAACGAAGGTCGAAGCCAGCAGCCACAAGCTGGTACGCCAAGTTGCCCGCCACAGATATTCGACCTGCATCCGGCCGATAATTAGGCGCCATAGGTTAATGCCTCGATATATCGAAACGCAGGCCAGCATCGCTACCAGGAATGAGAAGCCATCAGAGGCCACCAGGATGATTAAGGATGCAAAGGCTGCGAAGAGGCCGAATACAGCGGTGTAACGGCGAAAGCGCCACAACAATGGTGCCCAGATAAGCAACTCGAGCAGCTGGGCTGCAACATACACGCCAAGAACGGTCGTCATATAATCCATCATACCATGCGGTCGATATTCCGGTCTTGACCCCTGAAGTAGCGCGTGCTACTCTTGACAAGTACGGCCTATCGGAATGATAGGTCTTTTAATTTGGAGAGGCAGTAACAGTGGCAGAAGAGAGCAACTCTACTTCGAAAAAACATAAACGTCGCGTTCGTCCCAGTGAAACTGTCCGCGAAAAGCGCGCCAAACAACGCCGTATCGAAGAAAAGCCCAAGCGGCAACCGCTCGCCAAAGTCGGCCGCTACCTTGCAGCGCCGTTTCGCTGGATTGGCAGCCGTCCACTGTGGCAATCGAAGTTTTGGCGCCCGTTCCGCTTCGTCGGCCGCATCCTAAGTGTCGTGCTACTCGTCCCATACTTCCGCAACAGTTGGCGCGAACTCCGTGGCGTGACCTGGCCAGGCTGGAAACTCAGCTGGCGGCTCACCTGGGCTGTATTGGTTTTCTCCATTTTCTTCGGTGTCATCGTCGCCATGGTTGACTACGGCTTCGATAAATTATTCAAACGACTGATACTTAACTCATAACGAAAGAAGGACCTAAACAGTAATGGCAACTAGCAAACGTTACGACAAGCACGAACAGTGGTACGCTATCCACACTTACAGCGGCTACGAAGAAAAGGTCGCCGAGAGTATTCGGCAGCGCGCCGAATCTTTGGATATGAAATCCAAAATCCTGAAGGTCCTGGTACCCAAGGAAAAGATGATTGAGATCAAGAACGGCAAGCGCAAAGTCGTCGAAAAGCGCATTTTCCAAGGCTACGTGCTGGTCCTGATGAAGATGGATGAAGAGGCTTGGTACATCGTACGCAACACGCCGAGCGTCACCGGTTTCGTCGGTAGCGGCTCGGACCCGACACCGGTCAGCCAGGAAGAAATTGAGAAGATTCAGAAGCGCATGGGCTTAGAACAGCCAAAGTACAAGATCGATTTTGCTATCGGCGAAGTGGTCAACATCACCGATGGCCCGTTCAAGGGCTTCGATGGTTCCATCAACGAAATCGACCCAGCCAAGGGCAAGCTTAAGGTGCTCGTCAATATGTTCGGTCGAGACACGCCTGTCGAACTGGACACCCTGCAGGTCAAGAAGGTTTAAGCGATAACCTCGAGGTCTAATCATGGCCATTTTCAAAGACAAGAAGCCAGAGGATCCGGAACTATCTCGGTCTTACTGGCAGGATCAATACATCAAGGCCTTGTCCCGCCGTGAGCGGGCAGAACTGACGCGTGCTAAATGGCAGAGGCGTACGGAGCCGATTCAGAGACGAATGACTAAGTACGCTATACCACTGATGGTGATGAATGCCGCAATGGTGGTCCATTCCGGAGTCACGGCTGTAGAAGACTTCAGGCGCGACTCAGGTCAGGACGCACTAATAAGTCTAAGCGTCATGGGGGCATGCGCCTATTTCGGGACTGAATTGTACCGAGATTTTCGGAGCTCCAGGGAGAACAAAACGGCCGAGGCGGAAGAAATCCTGTATGTGCCAGATGAATGGCCGGAAGAAAACGACTGACTAGATCCTACTACTTGCGCACCGGGCGCTAGTGTGGTATAATATCGGCCTTAGCATAAGGAAATCCTAGGAAATGTCTGAAACTAGCCAATCGCCCCCGGATTATTCATTCAACCCACAATCTGGCCAAGCCAAGAACCAGCCGCAGCACAGTTTATTGTCGCGAGTAGCTGCCGGCGCAGTAGCCGGCGCGACGGTACTTACCTTCAGCGCAGCCGCGGTCGAGAGGCTCAACTCGGACAATCCTAACGCAGTGGTGAGCTTCGTGGCCACGCCAGCCCGTGAAGCCATCCAACACACCGTCGACCTGGCCGGTAAGGCCATCTTCGGTGACATCGAGTTCGGTCGTATCGATCCACTTGACCTAATGAATGAGACCGAATCTGACAGGACGAATCGTCTACTAAAATCCTTCGGTCCTGCCAGCTTGCCGGAGCTGTACGAAGTCCCGACTGAATCCCAGGTGCCTTTCGTCTGCGCCGATGGCCAGGTAACTACCGGTATGCTCTGTCCTGATAATTAAATACCCTAAGCTCACTGTAATATCACAATGACCGATCACACTCACCTCGAAGCAATCGTCCCTTATGGTGACCGCACGGTTCACATAGTCCGCGGTAATCTAGCACCTGACTCCGGAACGATGGAAGCCCAGATGAGAGGTCTGGCTAGATTGGGCCTGCAAGTGTCCGTATCTGCCGATTTCCGCCATCCGACATGGCCCGAGCACATCACATACCAGACCAAGCCGACCTCACACGACACCGCCGACAGGGACGCTGCATACAAGAGTGGCCTACGAACGTTCCTGGCCCAGGCTGACCCGTCATTCCACCGACATTTGGTAGACCCGGAGACAGAGGCTATCGAGAGTGGAAGTGAGTGTTACGTCATTGACGATAAAGGTGCCAGAGAAGTCACCCCCGCCGAGTTTTATGCTGGTGGTGATGCCGAAGAACACCTTATATACTCGTACGACAGCCCGGCTTTGAGTGTGGTTCGTACTGATATAGGCCCGGCGTAAGTCGGCCGACAATAATATCAGACAGCATTATCGCGCAGTTGAGTCGTCGGGCTTTGCGTGATTGAATATCCGGTCCAGCTCCTCATCGATATATTCATCTGGATCAGGGATTCCGTCGAAGTCTTCCGGCACGAACCCGGCACCTTCATTACTGGCAACGATCAGTCGTGAATCCCTGGCCGCGAATGCGGTGAACCGGCCGTCCGGTAGTTCATAATCTTGGAGTCCCTGTCGGCGGGAAGTCCCAAATGCTTGGGCTAGGTCGGCTTCGATTGCGCTGTCCATATCCGTAAAGCCTGGTGGAATCGAGTCGATGCCATAGCGTGCATGCTCACCACTGTTGACAATGATACGGCTGGCACCGCGCATCCCGAGCGGCACATTAGTACCATAGGGCAGACTATTTTTACCAAGTTCGCTCTGAGTGTTGTCGGCGCGGAATGGGCGCAGGTCTTGGGCCAGCGACATCAATGTCGCGCCTAATTCCCTCACTAAGCGTCTACTTCGTTCAAATCGTTTCGCGCCTGACTCAGGAGTGCTCATATCGCTATCTTAACACGCCTTGAATGCGCGCGCTAAATCTGCTACAATTACCTCCGTTACGCACTACTGTAAGGTAGGAGAATTAGTAGCCCCGCTTCAAACAAGCACTCGCTTGGTGGGTGAACGTTCGTAAGAAAGGATTACCCAAATGGCGAAAGTCGTCAAAGCAAACCTAAAAATGAAAATCAAGGCCGGACAGGCCAGCGCTGCGCCGCCAGTCGGTAGCACACTGGGTCAGTACGGGGTAAACATGATGGATTTCATCAATCCATTCAACGACGCTACCCGCGACATGCAGGGTCAAATGGTTACCGCACACATCACTGTCTACGATGACCGGACCATGAGCTTCCGTGTAGTTGGCGCACCGACCGATGACCTTATCCGGGCTGAGCTCGGCATCCAGAAGGGCTCCGGCCGACCCAACAGCGAGAAAGTCAGCAAGAAGCTGTCGCAGGCGCAATTGCAAAAGATCGCCGAAGCCAAAGCGCACGACATGAACGCCGACGACATCGAATCCGTCAAGAAGATGGTCGCCGGTACCGCCCGCAGCATGGGCGTAGAAGTCGAGGGCTAATCAGATGGCTAACGAATTTGGACGCGGTCGTCACGCTGACCCCGATCAGGAACTACAACGAGCATTGGCAGAATGGACCCTTGTGAATAGCGAGGGCTTTGGCGATACCCCATCGGGGGCCGAGACCTGCGTCGACGGACGAGTCGTTGAGGCTTCTCTTGCAGTCGAGGCAGTCGCGAAACACAAGCCCGAGCAATCGAGATAATCAGATTTTAATAACGAATTGTGGGAGGCGTAACCCGCCGCTAGCACCACGAAGGAGATATATCATGGCAAAGAATAAAGCAGAATTACTCGAAGAGGCCAAAGCCCTAAAACTCGACGTCACGTCGAAGAACACCGTCGCCGAGATTACGGCCGCTATCGAAGCCGCCGGCGTCGACACCGAAACCGAACCTGAGCGTGAAGCCAAGACCGCCAAGGCCGGCAAGCGTAGCGCTAAGGGCCTCGAAGAGGCAGAGGCCAAAGCCGAGAAGATCGAGCACCAACAGCACCGCGAAGAAGAGACTGCCGAGGCCGAAAGCAAGCCAAAAGCGCCAGTCAAGCCGGCTCGTTCTCGCCTGGAACGCCGCGGCAAGAACTTCCGCAAGGCCGCCGAGAACATTGAGACCAACAAATCTTATGACCTTAAGGAGGCGCTCGAGCTAGCCGTCAAGACCAACCCGGTCAAATTTGATGCAACCGTCGAGCTGCACGTCAACCTTAACGTTGACCCACGCCAGGCCGATCAGAACATCCGTGACAATCTGATCCTACCCGCCGGAACCGGCAAGACCGTGCGCGTCGCTGCTTTCACGGACGACGCCGTCAGCAACGCTGATGTCAGTGGCATCGAGACCATCACCAAGGCCCTCGACAAGGGTGTCATTGATTTTGACGTCTTGGTTTGTGCACCAGCCAACATGGCCAAGCTCGGCAAATACGCCCGTTTGCTTGGTCCACGCGGCCCGATGCCCAACCCCAAGCGCGGCACCGTCACC
>CAZTXZ010000002.1:0-19941 GCA_964617895.1 uncultured Candidatus Saccharibacteria bacterium | reverse complement strand
ACAAGGGTATTACCGACTTCTATATCGCCTCCGAGAATTACCAGCAAGCTCTGTTAGTACCACACATAAGGATCCATCAGGTTAGCAATTTGAGTGAGCTGGCCAGGGGGCTAGACGGCACCCTCAAAAAAGAGACTGGTGTCGATACCGGTGATGGCATCACCCCTGTCGTAGAAGCTATCGAGGAAATCCGCGGCACGTTTTCTGACATCGTTGGACAGCTGGCGGCCAAGCGAGCCCTGGAGATAGCGGCCGCCGGCGGCCACAACATACTCTTTTCAGGGCCACCCGGGACTGGCAAGTCGATGCTTGCTAAGAGCCTACCCCAGCTGCTACCACCGTTGGTCCAAGAAGAAATACTAGAGGTAAGCCAACTACACAGCCTGACTAGCAACGAATACGATAAACCGGTTATTACCCGCCCCTTCCGTTCACCGCACCACAGTTCCAGCCACGTCTCCATAACCGGTGGTGGGCATACGCTTCGGCCAGGTGAAATAAGCTTGAGCCACAGAGGTGTTTTGTTTATGGACGAGTTGCCCGAATTCAACCGCCTCACCCTGGAGGCCCTGCGCCAACCCCTGGAAGACCGGCAAATCACCGTAGCGCGAGCCAAAGATAGCATCACCTACCCGGCCAATTTTATCCTCATCGCCACAGCCAACCCTTGTCCTTGCGGCTACTACGGTAGCTCCAAACCCTGTACCTGCCTGCCACACCAACTCCAGCGCTACCAGCAGCGTATATCAGGGCCGATACTCGACCGGATCGACCTGTTCGCCAATGTGCATGAGGTCGAGCATGCCAAGCTGCTCGCCAAATCGCCCAATGATAAGACTATCGACGGCATCCGCGATCGGGTCAAAATAGCTCGCCAGGCGCAAGAAAAGCGTTTTGGTAATCGCACCAAGCTTAATTCTGATATGGACAACGCTGACATCAAACGGCACACGACGCTGTCCCCAAGCGCGAAAGTAATCCTGGACACTGCCGCGGAGAAGCTAGACCTGTCGGCTCGTAGCTACATGCGCACAGTTAAGCTCGCCCGAACCATTGCCGATCTTGACCGTTCACCATCGGTCGAGGCCGAGCACATCACCGAGGCCTTGCAGTTCAGGCCGCACAGCGTAACCTTTTAGTTTGGCGCCCCTGAAACGTTGACCCCTGTTCTTCAATCTGTTAGAATGTTCGGGTAACAAAGAACAAACGTAAGGAGACGCACTTATCACCAAGCCAACTCGCTTGAACGAATCGATTCAAGCATCGCAGCTTCGGGTCATTGATGCAGACGGCAAGCAACTCGGCCTCTACACCAAGCAAGAGGCACTGAGCATCGCCCGCGAACAAGGTTTGGATTTGGTGGAAATTTCACCCGATGCCAACCCGCCGGTAGCCAAAATTGTCGATTGGGGCAAATTCAACTATCAGCGCACGAAGCAGCAGCAGAAAAACAAGCGCAATACCAAAGTGCTTGAAATGAAGCAGATGCGATTCGGACTCAAGATCAGCGAACACGACTTGAACGTCAAGCTCAACAAAGTCACATCCTTCCTACAAGCCGGACATAAGGTAAAGATCACGATTTTCTACCGCGGCCGCGAACTTGCTCATAAGGATATCGGTTTTAAGCTTGCCGACAAGGTAATCGAAGGTTTTGGTGATACAATAGTCGTCGACCAAGCCCCGCAGTTGGCGGGCAAACAGTTAAATTTCGTCATAAGGAGTAATCAACATGCCAAAGCTAAAGACGCATAGCGGCACCAAGGATCGCGTGAAGCTTTCCAAGAACGGTAAGGTCCGAATCGGCCACCCCAACAAGAACCACTTCTTGCAAAAGAAGAGTGGTTCTCGCAAACGCCGACTAGCCGGACTCAGCACTGTTAGTGGTGCTAACATCAAGAACCTTAAACTTCGATTGGGAGCAAAATAATGCGCGTTAAGCGCGGCGTTGCCGCCCACAAGAGGCACCAGAAGATCCGCAAAGCCACCAAAGGCATGTCCCACCCTAACCGGGTGAGCATTAAGCGTGGTCGTCAAGCAGTTACCAAATCTCTGCAGTTTGCCACTCGCGACCGCAAGAACCGCAAGCGCACATTCCGCCAATTGTGGAATGCTCGCATCAATGCGGCAGCCCGCCTCAATGGCACGACCTACAGCAAGCTCATCGCTGGCCTGAAGTCAGCCGGCGTCACACTTGACCGCAAAGTCTTGGCAGAGCTAGCCGTAAACGAGCCCAAGGCCTTTACCGCCGTCGTCAAATCAGCCAAGAAATAGCCCCACGGATTACTCTTTCTACCAAAAAGACCCCCAGCTGGGGGTCTTTTTGGTGCTAGCTCATCTATAAGCCGGATTTTGTATTCCTTACAGAACGCCAATCATCTATCTAGTTTTGATGTCGCCATCAAACTCATGCGGATCTTATGACGAATCCTTAGCGGGACGCTTTGAGCTCATGAGCTCCAAGAATCCATCTCCTTGCAGCAGGCAGGGTTTACCTCCTTGCGCCGTCACCGACGCTCGCTACGGGATCTTACCCCGATCGTTTCACCTTTGCCTCCTTTTACGGAGGTAGTTTCGTTTCTGTGGCACTTTCCCTAGGATTACTCCCGGTTGCCGTTAGCAACTGCCATTCCCTATGCTGTCCGGACTTTCCTCTCCGCGAACGGAGCGATTGGCCGATGACCTAGCGACTGTATTATACTACGTTTCGCTCATCACCGTCAGCGATGTGCATGTCGAGCGCCCGGTTAACGGCTGCATCGGCCGCCTTGTTTAGCTCACGCGGGATATGGGTAAATTTAACGCTTTTGAACTGTTTGGTCAGGTCTTTGATGGCCTCGTTGATCGGCCAAAGGTCACGGTTTTTCACCTTGAAAATGCCCTTCATCTGATTAACGACCAGGAGGCTGTCCATAAAAACTTCGACGTTCCGGGCACCGAACGCCCCGGCCTCTTCCAGCCCAAGCTTCAGCGCGGTGTATTCGGCCTGATTATTAGTGGTGATGCCCAGGTACACCCCCTTGTCCACCAATACGCCGCCGGTGGAATCGTAGAGGACGAAACCGCTGGCCGATGGACCGGGGTTACCCCTTGACCCTCCATCTGTATAGAGTTTTACGTCTCCTGCCCGGACGGTAGTCTCCTCGGATATGTTAGGTCCTATGGCTGGCTTGTCCTTGTACGGGTGAAAAGTAAAGTGAATTATCTTTACCGGTGTCTTGAACGTCACATGATTCCCATAATATTTCCTGAAGGCGTCTAGCATTTCCTCTGGTGACTCATGCATATCATGACCCTCGTAATCTTCCTTGCCGATCTCTCCCAGGTGCTTTTCGACCACACGGTCAATCGTCGCCTCTCCAAACGCAAACCAAGTATCACGATGATGGGGGTCAACCTTATCGATCAGCGTTATGCGATCGTCAACCGACAAATCTTTGTCATCAAATAGGCGCCAAGTGCTGGTTTTTTTGCCAGAGCGAATATCGTTCGCGAGCGAGTGTTCAAGCTTGAGTGATTTCATATACTGCCAGTATAGTTTATAGAACGGCGATAAAAAAAGACTCCGTAATAATTATGCTAATGGTTATTGACAAATGGTTTCGAATGTTCTAGTATAGTTTACATCATGACAATGCTAGACCTAGACCGACACTACAGAAGCATTCCAGCCCCCGAAATAACGACTTCCGGTATAGCCGATGTGATGCGCACCCCTGTTGACGGCGTAAACCGCATGAGACATATCAACTGGCCCGGCGCCCGCTTTACGGTAAGGGCAGCATTCGACGACGGACAACCGCATCATAGAATTGCCGTTGAGTACCCAAGCCAGGAGTCTGAAACAGGCCGCCTCATCCAAGATATGCCGATTGGCTTAGCCGAAGATGGAACACCCGAAGCAATTACTACTACTTCGGGCCGTCACCACAGGGCCATGGCCCACCTAACGGGCGAACAAAGCGAAGTCTTGCATCAGCTGATCCAACGATCGATAGATGCCGGCGAACCGTAGTCATAAATCAGTTTTCGTACGTCATGAATAAAGCCCGACAAATGTCGGGCTTTATTCATGGTCGGGGTGACAGGACTTGAACCTGCGACCTCACGGCCCCCAGCCGTACGCGCTACCAACTGCGCTACACCCCGTCGATGTTATTCTAGCAAACTATACACTCTTTGGGGCCGTGAGCCTCACGGTCACCTTCGGCGACCCCGCAACTTCGTCTTAGAAAACAAGTTTTCAAGAGAAGGTTGCCTTGCGAGCTGCCACTGGCAGCTCTCACCCCAGCCGTACGCGCTACCAACTGCGCTACACCCCGTCATAACTGTAATTCTCAAGGGCCCGACGGTGCCCGACCGAATGACAACCTGGCGGTTAACCAGGTGGGTGCCCGCACAAACAGACCACGGTCTGGTTGATATAAAGCTCCCTTATGATACGTATCAGATTATCATATATCGGCAAGCGGCCGTCGAGCTATACCCATTATACCTACCATATCAGGAATTGGATAATGGCGTTGCCTATGTTGAGCAGCACCTGCGTGAAGCCCGGGACAAGAAAAATCAGGCCAAAAATTATTACGAATCCGAACTGCTCCAATTGAGCCATGATGGCCTGGATTGGTTCTGGCGCGACCGCAAATAGTACCCGCGAACCATCCAGTGGCGGAATTGGTATCATGTTGAATACGAACAAGCCGACGTTGAGTTGGCAAAAGATACGCCAAACCGATGTCATAGTTTCGTCCAGCGGCGCGACACTCAACACCAGCCCAGCAATCGCGGCCAGTCCAAGATTAGTCAGCGGACCGGCCAGGGCAATCAAAGCTGCCCCAAATTCATCGAATTTTACTCTATCGGGGTTGAACGGCACGGGCTTGGCGGCCAAAACTGGAGCATGGAACAGCAACAGCGTGATTATCGGTAGGATTATGGTCAGGAACGGATCGATGTGTCGGAGCGGGTTTAGGCTAATCCTTCCCTCCTCCTGCGCCGTCGTGTCACCTAGTTTCAGGCCGACAAAGGCGTGCATCATCTCGTGCAAGCTAATCGAAATCACCAGCGACACGAAAATAATCACTAACGTAGAGGCATTCGTTGATAAGTCCATTGTCACACAGTATAGCATCATTGACATCTGTTAGCGCTTAGGGTAAAGTAAGAAGCTGAATCATTTATCAAGGGATTTATATGCAGAAATGTGATGTAACCGGCAAGGGCAAGCAGTACGGCAACAATGTCAGCTTTTCCCAGCGCCACACCAAGAAAGTCTGGAAGCCCAACCTTCAGAACAAGACTGTCGTAGTCGGCGGCAAGAAGGTCAAGCTCAAGGTCAGCACCCAAGCGCTCCGCACCCTCAAGAAGAAGGGCCTGATTGGCGCTTAGGGACAGATTTGTCCTACCCAAATAACCCCGCTCTTCGGAGCGGGGTTATTTTTTAGCCAGCATTTCGCCTGCTAGGCTTTTTCTAGTACCCAGAACTGCTGCAAATCACCGAGCTCCCCGGGCTTCAATCGTAGTTTGGTTGTGGTTTCCTTAGGCTCAACTGACATTTCAGACAGCGCCGACTTGAGCGGCTGTTGTGGCACCTCGTATTGAAGTGCTTTATCTTCGTAATGGGTTGGTATGACCAGCTTAGGCTCGATGTTACGGATGACCTTGTTGGCGCCGATTGGATCGAGAGTATAGCCATTGCCACCTACAGGGACGAACAAAACGTCCACCAGCCCTATTATCTCGAGTTGATCATCCGTTATGTCCGGATGGACATGCCCGAGCACCAGGTAAGTCATCTCGCCAACCGAAAGTCGGTAAGCGGTCACGTTCGTACCGCCCTCGTCCATGTGACCTCGCAGGGCAATCCCCCTAATAGATACATTGCCTAGCTCGTACTCACCCGGCGTATCAATTACCATGCGCGCTTCAACGGCTGGATCGGCATGCTGCCGATTGGTAAACAGCACGACGTCACCGTCCTTCGTGACTGACTTAGAACCAATTTCGGCTAAGTTATCGTCAACGACGATTCGTATGTCTTTATTAGAAAATATCAGGCAATTCGCACCGTAAAACTGTACGTCCACTATTCTTCCCCTAACACGTTATCTTTATCGACTAATACTTGCTTTTTGGCTCCAAGGATATTCGATACGAAACGGTCTTTGATTTGCCGTCGGTAGCGAAAATCATCGAGCGTCATAACCGTGTAACGAATGTCCCTGCCCTCTTTTGTCTCAAGTTCGGCAACATACTTTTCGAGCGCATGAGCGTTTATGTCGCCGACCAGCAACAAATCGATTCCGGCTGATTCATCGCGCGTGAACGATCCGGTGTATAGCGCCACGTCTACCTTGCCAAGCGCTTTCAGGCCGTCCCTTGCGTCATCCTTGATGACTTTGGATTTCTTGGGTGAGGAACCGCCAAATATAGAAAGGAAGGCATCGTAGTGCTCGTATTTTTTGTTGACTTCATAATACAGGCGGTTGTTCGTGGTGTCCGAGCCTATTATGCCGGCGCTGAGCAGGTTGGCCAGCTCGCGCCGGACCGAATTGATCTGCTCGTCGATTTTACGAGTAATCTCCCGCACGTAAAATGCCCGGTTTGGATTGGTATAAAAAAGCTGCAGTAACTTAACACGTGTTTTTGACCCAAACAGTTGTTCAACCATGCGTCCATTGTAGCAAATAGATGGCGGCTATTAAATGTTATTTGTTCAGAAATGTTGTTGCTAAATCTACAGTTGCGGTAACTTTATCACTGTTATCGAGCCAGTGAATACTATTGTTGCGCTTAAACCAGGTGCGCTGTCGCTTGGCCAAGTCCAGGGTTGCCTTGATGATTTGCTGCCGGATCTCGTCCAAGGTCTGTTGACCAATGAAGTACGCCTGCCATTCACGATAACCAATGCCCTTCATCGGCTCAACCGACCAGCCGTATCTTTCGGCCAGCTTGGCAACCTCGCCTTCCAGCCCGGCTGCTAGCATGTCATCGACTCGCTGTTCAATACGCTGCCGTAATTCGTCCCGAGGAATCCTCAGACCACAGACGACCGTATTTTTACGCAAGTCCTGCCTGGTCGGTATTTGTCCGTCGTTTTCAATCAGCCTAATGACGCGACGCTTGTTTCGCGTATCTACCGTACCGGTATCAAGCCCGAGCTCGCTGGCTTGTTCCAGTAGCAAATCGAGTGATAAAGCTTCAAGCCGCTGACGAATGCCGGGTTCTGGTGCCGGCAGAAAGCTGTAATCATATATCACGCTGTCCACGTACAGCCCCGTACCGCCAACCAGTATGGGCAACTTGCCTCGGGCATGTATATCGTCGATTGCTTGGTTGGCCAGACGCTTAAAAACCACTGCACTGAAACCTTGTGCTGGGTCGGCAACATCCAGTAGGTGGTGCGGCACACGCTCACGATCTTCGGCGGAGGGTTTGGCTGTACCGATGTCAAAGCCGGCGTAGACCGTCCACGAATCTGCGCAGATAATCTCACCATTAAGACGCTCGGCAACTTCAAACGCCAGGCTGGACTTGCCACTCGCCGTCTCACCTACTATCACAAGTAGTGGTGCTGTCACGCTGGTTGCCACAAAAGCTCCCCTATATCCAGCCTGCCCTCGGAATCAAATACTATGCCTTCGGACTCAAGCGCGGCCTGATGGGCACGACGCCCGCCGGGGTAACCGGCAGCCAGGCCGCCCCGCTTGTTGACTACTCGCTGCCATGGCAAATTCGGGTCACCGAAATGAGCGATGCCACCAACAATCCGAGCTGCTCGTGCATTGCCGCACAGGGCTGCCAGCTGACCGTATGTCATAACCCGTCCAACCGGGATCTGGGCTACATACGCCTCGACCCTTTCCGAAAAATTTGGTTCTAATCCGCGATTCATGCAGCCATTGTAACAGAGAGGCCGGTTGAGGCTGGCAGGAGTTCGGAGCGCATGACTTCTTCGAGCTACCGTGAAGTGTTGGCCTCGATGTACTTAGGGGGTATCTATCAAACAACCTTCGGTAACCAACAATCTCGGGTCTACGAAACCCGGCACTTAAAGGGATGTCTTTGTAACCCGGCTTTTCGCTTCGTGGGCGACCGTTTTGAGGAATTCGTCCGGTGTATAGCCCTTGGCTGATTCCGAAACGGCCAAGTCCTTGCGAATCCGCGGCATCAAATCTCCGCCCTCGATTTCTTTCTCCCCCAAAACCACGACGTACGGAATTTTCATGAGTTCGGCACTACGAATCTTTTTACCGACCGACTCGTTATCATTGTCAATCTGCACTCGCAAGCCCAGTTTGTCAGCCTGCTGCGCAAGTTTGTGGGCGAATTCTACTGTCTTATCCTCTTGGTTAACGGTAACGATGCGCACCTGCTCGGGCGCGAGCCAGACCGGAAATTTACCAGCGGTATGCTCTATGTATACGGCCAGGAATCGCTCAAGTGATCCGAGCAGCGCGCAGTGAATCATCACGGGCCGCTGCTTGCCACCCGCTTCGTCGGCATACTCCAGGCCGAAGCGCTCCGGTTGCACGAAATCGAGCTGCACAGTAGCGACCTGCCATTCCCGGCCAATAGCGTCGGTCGCCATGAAGTCGATCTTAGGCCCATAAAACGCCGCCTCACCTTCCTCGATGTAATAATCCAGCTGGTTCTCTTTGGCGAGCTCTTCTATCTGGGCCTGGGCCTTTTCCCACAGCGCCGGATCACCCAGATAGCCTTCGCCATCATCTCGGAAACTCAACCGAAATTTAAGCTCCATACCAAAGACTCCATACATCTCACGAGAGGCATGAACGAGCTCGGTCGCAACAGTCTTGATCTGATTATCGGCCACGAAAGCGTGGCTATCATCCTGCGTAAATGAGCGTACTCGACTCAATCCGTGCAACTCCCCGGTCTTCTCATCGCGGTAATCTCCCGCATTTTCCATGAATTTGATGGGTAAATCACGATAACTACGAGGCTGTGAGGCATAAATCTGCACATGATGTGGACAATTCATCGGCCGTAGCACGAACTCGTCAGACGTCTCCTGGCTTTTCACCAAGAACAACTCGTCGCCGAATTTATCCCAGTGCCCGCTTGCCATATACAAATCGGTCTTGGCAATGACGGGCGTCCACACACGCTGAAATCCAGTCCGATGCCGGAGCTCCTGCGTAAACTTGCCCAACTCTTCACGCAACACCGTGCCACGCGGCGTAAACAGGGGTAGCCCAGAACCCACGAGCTCACTGAACAAGAACAAATCGAGCTCCTGGCCCAGCTTGCGGTGGTCACGCTTCTTGGCTTCCTCGAGCATATTTAGGTGCTGTCGCAGCTCCTTTTCGGTCGCGAAGGCGACGCCGTACACTCGCTGCATCTGGGCATTATGTTCGTTGCCTCGCCAATAGGCCCCAGAGACCCTCATTAGTTTGAAAGCCCCCACCCTGCCGGTCGACTCGACGTGCGGGCCGCGACACAAGTCCGTGAACGAACCGTTGCGGTAAAAAGACACGTTCTCTACACCTGATTCGCCAACAGCCGCAACGCCCAATTGCGTCGGGTCAAGATCCTTGGCACGAGTAGTTCCGGCCCGCTTTAGGTCGTTGAGTAGTTCCAGCTTATACGGCTGACCATTGTCTTCGGACCAGGCAATAGCCTGGTCTATCGGCATCTCAAACCGTTCGAAGGTCTCGTCGGCTTTAATAATTTTACGCATCTGCTCTTCGATGGCCGCAAAATCGTCTTCAGACAGCCGGCTGTCTCCTAGATCCAAATCATAATAAAAGCCGTTTTCTACCACTGGCCCGACCCCAAACTTGGCTTCGGGGTAAAGCTGTTGCACTGCACTGGCCATTATGTGCGCCAGACTGTGGCGCATCGCGTGTATTTGTTTGTCAGCTTCCATAGGACCTCCCTGAACGCATTAAATTAGAAAGAAACAAAAAGACGCATCCCTGATGCAGTACTCTCGCAGTTGTACTGGATCTGGTATGCGTCTCGGGCCAAGCCACGCTTGGCGGTTCCACCGGACTTCCCTGTCGGCCTTTGCCTTAGGGCACTTGTGACATCGCGTTACGTACGCTTGCCTGCCGACGGAGCTCAACGGTTGGTGAGGCCGTATCACCGCTCGGATGTGATTATAACACATCCCAAAACCTCATCTCCACTAATAAATATAATACAGTCGGTACGATATGGCTAGTACTTTAATATTGTATTTTTGACTATCCACTATGTGGATAACCATTTCTAACGTATACCGTATGTGATATATAAGTATCACCTGCCTCAGGAATAACAAAAACCGCACGTCGGCGGTTTCGGGCAAAGGATTTAATATTGGTGGGCTCTAGAGGACTCGAACCTCTGACCTCTTCCACGTCAAGGAAGCGCTCTAGCCAACTGAGCTAAGAGCCCACGATCTTTAACAGCTTAAACTATACCTCATCTCTCTGTTAATCACAAGGATTGCGGGATATTTTGCGACTCGTAGTGTGGGCGTACAGGTTGACACGATATGACTGACGTAGTAAGATTGAACGCGTTAAACGGGAAGACTTAGTGAGTACTAAGACAATTAGTGCGCTAGACTCTTTTGTTTTGTTTTATGAGGAGCTAACCGCCCCTGTAAAACCAATCAGCCGAGTTCGCCGCACGCGCGTTATAAAACCATTATAGTAGACAAGCAAAATACATCGAGCACCCCATTCATCGGGGTGCTTTTTTATTTCCACTGTATTTGATACGTTATCCACTAGCATTTTGCCCTGCGGTATGACAATATGTTGACATGGTATGTACATATTGCGGTGGAATCACCCAAGTAACCAATTCCCGACACAAAAAGCGCCAAAACACGGTTTGGCGACGGCGAGAGTGCCAGAACTGCGGTAGTATCGTTACCACCGAGGAATCGGTGCGTTACGACTCTGCCTGGCTAGTGGAGGTCACCCCTCAGGAATTCGCCCCCTTTTCCAGGGAACGCTTACTGATTAGCCTATATAAGTGCCTTGCTCACCGTCCTAGCGCAGCCGAGGACGCCTCGGCACTCACGGATACGGTTATGGGCAGTTTGAGGCTCAGCGAGTCCGCCGCTCAGGCAGTACTACCCGTACGAGACATTCGAGATATCACACTCACCACCCTGGAACGGTTCGACCCCCTAGGAGCGGCCCAATATCTCGCCTACCACAAATAACGGGGTCTGGCATCCTAGCCCTGGACTTATTACTTATTCCCGAGCGTCGATTTGGTTTCACCGCTTTCGGTGACGACCGCCTTCTCAGTTACATCGAACTTGGACAGATACCATCGGAACATCAGGCGGGTTTGCGAGTTTAGAGCAGCAACTGAGTTATAGGCGATTGTAGTCACTGGCAAGTAGACCCATTGCAGAACCATATACAGGCTGCGGCGATGACCATACCGAGCTGGCTTGGGCGGCAAGGTCTTGAGGGCGATGAAGATGGAGGCGAATATACCAACCAAGGCGACTGTCTGAACTCGACTAACGATTATCGGCAACTCGTTGGCGGCATAGCTTTGCGGGTGGAAAAGTGCCGGTACGAAACCCGATAGCAGCAACAGTAACGGGCCAACCGCCCACGTGACATGACCCTCTAGCAACCTTAACGTCTTCATTATTAAATCGGCGCGTGGAACCTTGTTCGGTTTGAAGAAGCCCTGATCGACGACGTACGCCACATCCGATGCGCCCCACGTCCAACGCCGTAGCTGGATGAATTGTGCCTTAATGGTCTTTAAGTAGGTGTCGCTAAGCACTGCGTCCTGGTAAATGGGTACGTACAAGGGTAGCACCCTATAGTTACCGTCATAGCAAAAATAAGTCCGCCAAAATTGGTGTCCGTCCTCCACGATAGTACGGACACTCCAAAAGTCAGTGTTGATGAGCGCGCGCAACGTTTGGGCGTGCGCGGAAAAGTTTCGAAGGATGTGTGGCCGCACAGACATGACGATATGATAAAAGCTGTTACCCGTCGCCAAAACGCGCATTGGCGCCGGCGCGTCCCAAATATTATTAGTGTACATTGCGATGGGCTGAACCGAGACATGGTGAGGATCGTCGTATGCTGAGTATACGTAGCTTAGTGCTGACAAATATTGTCGATCGGGTCGGTTGTCGGCGTCCAACGTGGTAACAATGACACGATCGGGGTCGATAGATTCCGATTCTAGGTATTCCAGCATGCGCCTTCCGGCGTAAGTCACATTGCCGCCCTTGCCGATGACTTCGCCAGGAATATCGCGAGGATGTTTGACGGCCATGGCATGCATGAACCTATTTTTGTATTCAGTCACTAGTTGTTCGGCCTGCCTCTCTACCTCTGTTCCTCCACGCTCTTCGTAGGCCAGAACAAATATTACCTGGCTCATTGGGTAGTTTGAGGCAAGTACGGATTGGATGGTCGGTTCGAGTGTTTCACGGTTCTCGTTATAGGTCGCGATGATGACTGCGTGAATAATATCTTGGGGCCTTAAGACCTGCTGGCGAGTTGCCAGGCGGTCGACCTGGCGACGATGCCATGATGGTCTACGGGCTCGCTCGGAATCAGGAATCGAACCCTGCGTCAGTTCTTTTAGCATCAATCCCCAATCGTGGCGCTGGTATCGACGCATAGTGCGGTACCCGTGCATTGCCCGAACGTTGACGGCAAAGACGCGCGAAAAGTTAATCAGCAAATATATCAGGATGAAGAACGCCGCAAGCGTCACGTTCACCAAGCTCATCAGGAACGGCAGTGCCAGCATCGTCCATGTTATGGCGCCCGGCAAGATCTCAAAAAGTCTATAGTGCCCTTTCCTCTCACGCTCGTATGGAATTTCGAGATCTTTGTGCGACATGGGGCCCTACTTTAGCTTAATAGTAATAAGGCATTACCGACTATCAAACTGAGCACCAGTAATAGTGTCGTCATCGCCTGGACGACGATTGCGAGCTGACGGTGAACGTCATACATCCGCGCGCTCAAGACCAAGCCAACAATAAAGACCAGTATCGAAAATAGCCCGAAGCTTAGTATTTGCACGACTGTACCGGCGGTAAAGGCATCACCGCCGAGGTTCTGGCGATATTGTACGATGTAGCCGCTGTGTCCACCGCCAATCCTAAAAACCAGGAAAAGTAGCGTCACGAAGACAATGAAAACATTGAGGCTTAAGCCCAACAACACCAGACGGTCGTGAAAATATTGTTTTGAAATTGTCATATAATAGAGGTATTGTACCACCTGTTTGGCCGCTGAACGAGACAGATAAACCAACGCCTCTAATCCTGAAAGGATTAGAGGCGTTGGTGCGGGTAGAGGGAGTCGAACCCTCATCTCAGCCTTGGGAAGGCTACATAATAGCCGCTATACGATACCCGCACGTCAGAACTAACGGCTATGTCTCGTTTTGCCGCATACGCGCCAAAAGCTTCGACTTTTGCCTATGTTCCTCCTCTCAATTTTGCAAACACTGCGTTGGTTTGCGAAATTGGTTAGCCACAATCCCACGAGTCAAGCAAGGGGGTGTGACCCCAAAATTTCAAACCAGCGAAGCGTTTGAAATTTTGCAAGGAGTAACAGTGCGAAACCCCGGCTGCTGTTTGGCCACTTGATTGCCAAACAGCAGCCGGGGTTGTAACTGATTGCGACATGGAGCCACCTGCCGGGATATAGCGCATTCGCGCATATAACCTGCGACCATGCTCGAAGTAAACTTCTGCGCGTGGTTTTGCTTATCGAACCCCTGCTTCGCAGGCTTGGTTCGACCCGTCAGGGTCTGGAGCCACCTGCCGGGATCGAACCGGCGACCTACACGTTACGAATGTGTCGCTCTACCAACTGAGCTAAGGTGGCAAATACCCGCTTATTATAGCAGATGGTACACTTAGGCAACTTCTCTGGCTGCAGCGGCTCGCGCCGAAGCATTTTCGATGCCGATGGCCGATATTATTCCACCCGCCGCCAGCAACAAGGCGGTAATCAACACAGCCCGATGAAAACCGGCAACATCCAACGTCGCTCCTGTTACGAGCCCAATCAAAGCAATACCTACCAGCCCGGCAACCCGAGCTACCATGTTGTTCACGGCCGAGGCGATGCCAGCACTCTTGGATGGCACCGCACCTAAGACCGCAGAAGTGAGTGGCGACACTGTCACCGACAGCCCAACGCCGAACAAAATCACCCCTGGTAGCAGCTGTGTCAGGTAATTGACGCTACCATCTACCTGCAGCATCCAGACGAACCCGCTGGCCGCGACCGACGGACCGATGGCCATGAACCAGCGTGGGCCGTACTTGCCCGCTAATTTGCCAAAGCGCGGAGATAAAAAGAACATGGCCAGCGTAACCGGCATGATGGCCAGTCCGGCCTCCAGTGCTTTGTAGCCGCCGACTTGCTGCATGAATATCACTAAGGTGAATGTCGCGATACTCAATCCGGCATAAATCGTCACCGTCGCCAGGTTACCGAACAAAAAGTTGCGTACTTCGAATAACTCCAGCGGCAACATCGGATGTTTGGCGCGTTGTTCGTAAGCGACAAACGCTGCCAGTAGCAGGGTACCTCCAGCGATAGTAGCCATTATGATGCCACTATCCCAACCAAGGTGTGACTGTTCGATAAGGCCGTACACCAGGCTCGCCAAGCCAAGTGCGCACAGCACCGCACCGCGCACATCGAGCGGTACGCGTGTCTTCATGACATCCTTGGACCGTAGCTGGTATAACAACCACAGGGTAATAGCTATCGGCAAGACATTGATGGCAAAAATAAGCCGCCACGATCCAGCATCCACGAAAAATCCGCCAACTAACGGCCCGAGGATAAAGGCCATGCCCGTCCAGGCCGTCCATAAACCAATCGCCCTGCCCTGGGCCGAGCCCGAGAAGGCACTGATTATCAAAGCCAGTGAGCTGGGCACCAATAGCGCTCCGGCCACTCCCTGAAGAGCCCGGGCGGCAATCAGGAGTCCACCGGTGGGAGCAAGCGCGCAGGCAATCGAACCGACAGCAAAGCCAACCAGGCCGATTTTCAGGATACGTTGGCGCCCGAATAAGTCAGAAAAAGACCCGGCCAGTAGTATCAACGACCCCAGCGTAATCATGTAGGCGTCGACCACCCATTGTTGCAGCAATAGGCCGCCCCCCAGGTCGCCGACGATAGCCGGCAAAGCAACATTGACGACCGATCCGTCCAAAAACGCCACGAATGAGGCCAGGATGGCGATGATAAGGATCAGGCGTTGCTCGCGCGTCATAGTGCTTATTGTATACCTGCGGATTGATTTTGCGACGAAAATTGACGTTTTCTTAGCGTAACTACCTCTGTTAATGGCCTTGACAAGGCGCCATTAACGTGATAAGGTGCACCGCATGTACTGCACGGGCCAATCCATGGCTTGTCGCTAGCAGTGAGGGGCGGAGTAAGTTGGCGTGCTGTCAACAAGGCTCCGCTTTATTGTTGGCTTCCCCTGACGACCCCGCGCAGGCCGGAACGTTTACAAATCGGTTCATGACAATTCATTCCTGTTCGGACGCGCCAACGCAGACCCCCCTAGCACCTGCTTTAGGTATAAGGAGGCCTGCGTTCGATGTGCAGTTGGTGCTACTTCAAGTACTCAACTCTTTCCGAAATATGCAGGAAGACGATTCACAAAAATTCGGTGAAGCATCCCGAGTTTTTCCCTACTAGGTCCTCGTGCGGCACAACCGCACACCATCAGCATGGCGTCAGCCATACCGATCCCGAAAGGGAGAAGACCATGTACTATCGACCTCGAAAACCACTGGCCCTACTGGCCGCAATCGCGGTTACGCTTGGCCTCGCTTCGAGTCCAGTCATCGCAGAGGCGGAGCCGCAAACGGCGCCGCAGATTGCGACCAACACGGTCACACGGCAGATTGAGTTGGCAGCCGCCGACACCATCTTGCTCGCGGTGACCACACCCGCGACGACCACCCTGGCCCCGGCCAAGCCCGCTCCGTCGGTTCCACAACCGCCGAAGAAGGCCAAGCCAAAGCCGCCGCCGGCAAAACCCACGACCTACACGGTCAAGAGCGGCGACACGTTGTCCGGGATTGCCAAGGCGAACAACCAGAGCCTGACCGAGCTCCTCTCGAGGAACTCAAGGTACTGGCACGACCCGGATTTGATCCATCCTGGTCAGAAAGTCCGCCTCACCGGCAAGACGAAGAAGCTCCCAAGCTGGGTGCTGGCTCTCCCGAGCCCCAAACCCACGGAGAAAGCTTCGCCGTCGCGCCAAAGCGCAACCTCCAAGTCCCACTCCTCCAACTCCCGCGCCCAGACCCACTCCACCACCCGCCAAAGCACCGCTGGCTCCAGCCGCGGCGCCCGTGCCGTCAGCTTCGCGCTGGCACAGGTGGGGAAACCCTACGTTTGGGGCGGCGAGGGTCCGGACTCATTTGACTGCTCGGGCCTGACCCAGGCAGCATGGAGGTACGCCGGCGTGTCCATCCCCCGGACGGTCACTCCCCAGTGGCGAGCCGGCCAGGAGGTCAAGTGGAGTCAGATGCGTCCTGGTGATCTGCTGATCATCAACAACGGCCACCACGTCGCCATGTACATCGGCGGCGGAAAACAGGTCGAGGCTGCCAACCCCCGCCAGGGGATAGGCGTCCACCGCCTGGGTTGGTCTGGCGATATCATCGCGGTGGTTCGACCCATCGCCTGAGATTGCCCGTCGGGGTGAACATGTCAGCTAGCGCTGGCGCGTTTTACCCTAACCGTCCCTCGGAAGGACGGAAGCTCCATCTCACCGGAATCCGGTGCGAGGGAGCTGAACGCTTACAAGTATCGCGTGAGCGTGAACGTTCTTTCAAACCGGATTCCGGTGAGACAGCAACGTAACAAACAAGATTAAAACTTTGATAGATGCTAAACCCCAAAAAACACCGGTTGCAGCCGAACAAGCCTGGCGACGTAATGTCACCGTCCTTGTCTCTGGTTCCCCCTGTTTTTTGTCCGAAGTTGCTTTACCCCTCGACTCGTCGAGACCCTGATAAAGCGCCAGTGAATCGTCACTTGGCATGCGGATCGGTTGACCGGTAAAAAGTGTGATTCCACCCGGAATCAATCACCTTTTACCCCCTTCAACCCTTCCGCTGCCCTATCCATTTGATAAATTGCCATGAAGCGCTTTGTAATACAGCAAGACCAGAAGTTGGGATACTATAACTTGCCGTGCTTTTCACGATGAGCTTCGAGCATTGCACCTATACCGTTTCTCACGCCGGGACCAGGCAAATCTTCCTCGATAACTGGATAGATGTGCCCGTGGACTTGAGCTTGGGTTTGCCCCGCTAGCTCTCCGTTATTGAAAGCCGGACCCGTAAATCGACCCGTGAACTTAACGCCTGCTTTTTCGCAGAGCTTTTCAGGGGCAGTTTGCATCACGATAGCCAAATCGGCCCACTCTGCCGCCGAGAGATCAGTTACGAATATCACCTCACGCTTGGCAATGATTAAACCGGATGCCGCGCCTCTTTTTTCGCGGTACTTCTTGGGTTGCAAGATCAGATGCCAGTGTTCGTACTCGAAGACGTAGTCATCATCTCGCGGCGCACCAGGAGCGATATATATCGCCGATGTGCCGGGTTTTTGTCCAAATACTTCTGCCATGCACCAACTATAACAGAACACCTCCTGCGGGCCCGACCGGATTAGCGCACATCCCGACTTTGTCGGGACACTTTATCTGCCGAGTCATTCTCGGAGCAAGCTCCTGCGAGCGATTCGGCGCCATGAACCGGCGCCCTCTCGGGCCTTGCCGGTCCAAGTCATGAGCGATGCTCATCAAAAGAATAAGACCCATGCTTTTGGCATGGGTCTTATTCTTTGGCGGGCCCGACCGGACTTGAACCGGCGATCTCCTCCGTGACAGGGAGGCGTGATAACCACTTCACTACGAGCCCGCGTCGCAGTGCGACGCCAGTTTACGTTGCGCCAAAACTAGCTTGCGCTATTTTTGCCGAACTTCAACTTCTGTCGACTACTCCTTTCAATTTTACGAACAGTCGCTTTCGCTCCTTGGTTCATAAAATTGCGGGAGAGAGCTTGCAGCTCCACCGGCTGTAGCGCTCCCTGCTGCAAAATACAACAGAGGTGATTGTACCAGGGGCATGGCTGAAAAGCAACTGTTAGTTGACGCTGATCAAACGCTTGGCGGGGTGCTGCTTCTTGATAGGGTCGATGAATTCGCTGATATCTTTGTAATTGAAAGCAATGTGCGACACCTGTCGCCTAGTACCGTCTATATCAGTCACCTTGACGATTTCGAGAGCATAGCCGGTATTGATGACTGGCGATATCTTGTTCTCGGGCAAATTATAGATGGTCTGTAGGAGTACCGGCGGCAAATCACGGTTGGTTAGAGTGATAGCAAAGCCGTATTTACCTCCATTACCTTTGGTCGTCACATCGTCGGACACGGCGGCAGCCAGCTTGGCAAAGTCGGCGCCTTTGCGCAGCTGCTGGTAGGCCGCCTGGGCGCGCTTAGGCGTTTCTGTATCAAGCTTGGCGGCTACCCGTTGATCAAGGAGCTCCATGCGCAATTCATGTTTGAAATCGGTGACGGTCCAGCCCCAGAACTCCTTGAGGACTGAGTTGAAGACAGCTTCGCTGGCCCCCAACCGGTTCTGCTGCCGAGCGATCTCGACTTGTTCGTTGACTTCCCTGCCGGTGACACGCACACCATGCTCATGGGCCAGCTGGGACACATAGGCCCTGTCGATTGCCTGCTGAAGCGACTGCTCTTTCAGTCTGGCGAGCTGACGCTGACCGGATTCGTCGTTGAAATCGACGTTCTGCTGGTTTTGGTAATAATGCATGTAGTGCCTGAGCTCGAACAGGTAGCTCTCGTACGAAACGAACCGGCCATTCGCCCAGGCTACCGGAAATGGGATTACCCTGGTTACACCGTACATGAACGATGAAGTCGACTGAAATTTGTACAGCTCGAGACAGCTGCCGACAAAAAATGCCAGTAGCGCGGCTACGACCACACTGACCGACAGCTTGACTACGCGTGTCCGCGAATGACGCAGCGGGTAGATGAATTTGCGGGCCCGACCGAGGACTTCCTCGCGATGCTGGGCTACCGAATCGTTGGTTATTCGCGGCATTCCGTCTTCGGATCCACCCCGACCACGGCGAAGACGCCGGCCGAGCCGTCCCTTACCAGACATGAATTTAGGTAACTTGGATTTGGATTTCATAACGTCATAATTGCAACTGAGCGGTGGATATACCAAGGTCTCGCAGTATCAACTGGAGCTTTTTGGTCGTCTTAGCAGGATGATGCACATCGTGTATTACCAACTCACCGACATATGTTTGCACTCTTATTGTACCAAACCCGAGGAGCGTTTCCTGCAAGCCCGAAATATCATAATTAATCATCTGTATTTGTGGCAGCGCGATATCGACCACGCTGCGGGTGAACAAACCCTTTTGGACTATTTGAATAAGGCGCTGATCGGTCATGATGTAGACGCTGAAATACCAGCTAATCCACGATGGTACCAATAATAGTAGCCCGAGAACGATACTGGCGACCAGACTGCCGAAAAACAGCGTCAGCGTCGGCGGATTGTCCGGTCGGGCGTAGGTCAGGACAAGCATGACGATCGGGCCGACCAACCAGGCCAGCATGCTGATGATGAACCCTTTGCGCATGACTATCGGGTGCTTACGGAAGACGTATTGCACTTCTTCGTCATCGAACTGATCTTCAAAGTACTTAACGGCTTTACCTTTGGGTGCGTCTGCCATAGTGAAATTGTATCAGATAATGACCTCTCTAGCCTGGTTGATGCTACGAGGAATTGCTCGCTCAAGTCAAAGGCACGCTCGTGATCGAGCAAGTAAAAACGCCACCATTGGTGACGTTTTTACTTCCTGGTACCCCGGGAAGGACTCGAACCTA
>CAZTXZ010000001.1:0-20451 GCA_964617895.1 uncultured Candidatus Saccharibacteria bacterium | reverse complement strand
GCCAAAACTGTTCAATACGTCGATAAGAATGGAGAGCAGGCAACGGCCAATTACTCGGCCGGGGACGTAAAGCTGGACTGGCGGATCGACTGGCCGGCCCGTTGGTCGCTGATGCACGTGAACGCCGAGCCATTTGGTCGGGACCATGCCACCAAGGGAGGGTCATATGATACAGGAGAGGTAATCGTCCGCGAGGTTTTCGATGCCAAGGCACCGTACCCGGTGCCGTATAACTTCATCATGCGCACAGGTGAGACGAAGAAGATGAGCAAGAGCGCCGGTGATGTCATAACGGCAGCGGATTTACTCAATATATTGCCGCCGGAGATCGTCTGGTTCTTCTTGCTGCGCTATGGGCCCGATAAACAATTATTCTTTGACGAGGGCGAGACGCTGCTCAGATTGTTCGACGAGTTTGCCGAGCTGTCGGCAAAAGCCGACAAGACGGCGGACGAGCAGCAGTTGATAGATTTATGTCTGTATCGGGTCGATGAGCCAACCGTCAGCAACGTGCCGTTCAGCCATTTGGTGGCTAGTTATCAGGCGGCGCTACGGGATAGCGATAAGACGCTGGAAATCATCGCCCGGACCGAGCATGCCGCGACAGTCAAGGAGCAGGGTGATATCATCCGACGTGAACTGCGCTTCATCGACAATTGGCTGGATAGCTCGGCGCCCGAGGACGTTAAGTTTGCTCTGACGGAAAGGGTTGATAAGGCGGCGTTTACCGAGACAGAAAGGCAGTTCTTCGCCGGTCTGGCCGAAGCGATTGCCAAAGCTCCCCAGGATGCCGACGGGGCCTGGTTCCACGACGCCGTGTATAGCCTGAAAGATACCAGCGGGCTGGAGCCCAGGGCGATGTTCCAGGCGCTGTATCGGCTCATCATCGGCAAGACATCGGGGCCGCGAGCGGGATGGTTCCTGAGCATCTTGCCTCATGATTGGCTGATTGCGCGGCTACGGCTCGAAGCCTAGAGCGCCGCGTTCCTTCAATTGCTATAAAAAGTATAGTATTATTAGACGGATGATTACGGTAAGCGACGAAGAATTCCAGCAATTTATCAATGATGCGCTCGAGTCATTGCCGCAGGACAAAATGCCATACGTAAAAAACGTAGCGTTTCTGTTCGAGGATGAGCCATCGCCGGACCAGCGTTTGCAGCTGGAATTGCGTCATGATCAGTCGCTGCTAGGGCTGTACGAAGGAGTCCCATTGCCACGACGGCAGGGCATGGATACGATGCTGCCCGATAAAATCACCTTATTCAAGTTACCGTTGTGCGCCGTGTCAGGCTCGATTACCGAGCTGAAGGCGCAGATCAGGCACACTATGTGGCATGAGTTGGCGCATTACTTCGGATTGGATCATGAGCGGATCAGTGAGTTAGAGTAAGAGAATGGAAGGGCAGATGACACTAGCAATTTTACTTGGAACGACAAGGGAACAGCGCCAGTCAATCAAGGCTGCTCGCTATATTGAGTCGCTAGCTTTGCAGCGAGAGAATCTGAAAGTAGTTTTCGTAGATCCGAGAGATTTCAATTTTCCCGGCGATGGCAACGATCCCGAAGGAAAGGACCCTCGCTACAGCCAAATCGTCGACGAGGCCGACGCCTTTTTCGTGGTGACACCCGAATACAACCACAGTTTTCCCGGCTCACTCAAACGAATGCTAGACAGCGAACTGTCGCTTTATAATCACAAACCGATTGCATTCGCTGGCTGCAGTGACGGCAATTGGGGCGGTGTGCGGGCGGTGGAATCACTGGTACCGGCAATTCGTGAGACCGGTTTGGTGGTAATGAGCTGGGACGTCTATTTTCCGTACGTCAATAAGATGTTTGCCGATGACGGCACGATATTGCCCGAATATTCCGAGCGGTATCAAAAGAATGTGAACAAGCTGCTCGACGAACTGTTGTGGTTCGCGGATATACTTAAGACCGCTCGCGCAGCCAAACGGAGCTAGACTGGCAAGATTGCCAGGGCAGATTTATGAGCAGACTCGGTAAGTTTTGGCATATGATGATCGGTCGGCCATTTCGTTTGGCCTACCAAGATTATCCGGGTACTGGCCCGACCGTAGTTTTACTACACGGCATCGCATCCGACGCGGACTTTTGGGAGCCGCTTGTCCCGATGTTACGATTCAGCAATTATCGTGTCATAGTGCCGGAGCTATTGGGCCACGGGCGGTCGCCGGCGCCTCGTTATATAAATTACACATCCGACGACCAGGCCAGGGCGGTATTGGCGCTATGTCGGCGACTGAAATTGAAGCGCATCATTCTCGTTGGACACTCCATGGGCAGCCTAGTTGCCACTCGAGTCGCCGACTTGCAGCCAGAGCTAGTCCGGCGGCTGGTGCTCTACGAACCCCCGCTTTTTGCCGATGTGCCAGAGTTCCGCAACCACCAGAGACGTCGAGCGTTCTACCTCGGTCTGTATGAGCGGATCGCAGCCAATCCACCAGGCCCCTTCACTATAACCCGGCTGGTGGCTAGGATATCGAAAAACTGGACGAAGTTCCTGGCGACCGATCAGGCATGGATTCCGATAGAACGCAGTCTGCGCAATACGATCATCCAGCAGCATGGCTATGACGAGCTGAAAGACATCGCGATCTCGACGGATATCGTGCACGGGCGGTTCGATGTCGTGGTAGCCCGGTCGAATCTCAAGAAGTTGCTGGCACATAACCAAAATGTACAGTTTTACAGGACTACCGACCGGCATGGTTTGTCGAAGGGCAGCGCCAAACGGCTGACCCAACTGATTACTAGGTACCAAAAAACGAATAAAGCAAAAGGGGGTGTCGATGCAGGCAATCTGGAACGATAAAGTAGTCGCCGAGGCGCCAAAGGAATCTCTGATATACATCGAGGGTTATTGGTATTTTCCGCCCGATAACGTCAAGCAGGCATTTTTGCAGACTAGCGACACTCCCTACACCTGCCCATGGAAAGGTGACTGCCAGTATTTCGACGTTGGAGTCGATGGGACTTGGAGCAAGGACAGCGCCTTCAGCTATCCATCGCCCAAGCTTTCGGCCATCCAAACGGTCAAACAGGATTTTAGCGGCTACGTCGCGTTTTGGCGCGATGTGTCCGTCGTGGAATCGGGTACTTAGGGCTAGGCGGTCCTTAACCTGGCGGCAAATTTTTGGCGTAGTTTTTGGATTTTTGGATCGATCACGACCATGCAATAGCCGACATTGGGATTTTTGGCGTAGAAATCCTGCATAGTTTCGTCAGCTGGCCAGAAATTACTCAGTGGCGCCAGTTGTGTTACTACGGGGTCCTTGTATAAATCGGCTGCAAAGTGCTCGATCATATCTTGTGCAACCTTCTTCTGGTCTTCGTCGTGATAAAAAATGACCGAGCGGTATTCCTCGCCGACATCGTTACCTTGGCGATTAAGGGTGGTCGGATCGTGCATCACGAAGAATATTTCCAGGATTTCGCGGTAAGAGATGATGTTGGGGTCGAACTCCAGACGCACTACTTCGGCATGACCGGTATCGCCGGCGTATACCTGCTCGCTCGTAGGGTGCTCGACGTGACCGCCGCTGTAACCCGAAGTCACCTTATCAACGCCATTTATGCGCCGGTAAAACGCCTCCAGACACCAGTAGCAGCCGCCACCTAATGTTGCTTGATGGGACATGCCTATACTGTAGCCTAACAGTCTGTTACTTGCTATAGTTCCAGTATGCATATTCCACTTCGTTTGCGACAATCACCGACCTTGGCGAACCTCCATGATTGGAACCTGTGGCTGGCGGGTCTGCACGCCGGGCAGGCTGTGATCGTGCTACTGCTCAGTACCACCAAAACATTACCGATAAGCGTCTCGTTCCTGACAACCGATGACTTACAAACCAGCGTGGCCGGAAGTCCGGTACTTACGTCTGCGACACACCAATTGTTCGAGCTCAATCTGGCGTATCTGGTGGCAGCTTTCTTCTTATTGTCGGCTATCGCGCATATGTTGATGGCGACGATGTACAGGGAGCGATATGAAGCGGATTTGCGCCGCAATCGCAACTATCTGCGCTGGTTTGAATATGCCCTCAGTGCCAGTACCATGCTGGTTGGCATCGCAGTGCTCGCAGGCGTCCAGGATGCAGCCAGCCTTGGCATGATATTCACCCTATCGGCGATAATGAACCTGCTTGGACTCGTCATGGAGCGCGTAAATCCCGCCAAACCTAAAACCGTCGTGGATTGGTCCGGCTATATCGTTGGGTGCGTTGCCGGGATGACCCCTTGGTTGGCCATAGCGACCTATATATGTGCGAGCAATGTCTATGGTTCGGGGCATGTCCCAAGTTTCGTTTACTGGATCTTCGTATCGTTATTCGTATTCTTTAGCAGCTTCGCGGTGAACATGTACTTGCAGTACAAGAGGATTGGCCCCTGGAAGGATTATCTATATGGTGAGAGGGTGTACATGATCTTGAGCCTGGTAGCGAAGTCTTTGCTGGCATGGCAAGTGTTTGCGGGAGTCCTCCAGCCCTAAGATGACGAGGATATCACGCATATTTCGAAGGCGAAGACAGCCAAGGCGGCACGAAGACAAGTTTAAAGTAGTCGTGTTGGACTTTGATGGTACGATTGCCGACACATTCCCGGTCATCGTGGATATATTCCGTGGAATCACACGACGCAAAGTATCGCTGGATGAGGACGAGCAAAAATTATTCCGCCGGGTTGCTTTCGGGCAGGTGAAGGGGCGTGAGATCTTGCGGCACGCCTCCGCCCTCCGAGTTAATTATTGGCGCATCCCATTTTTGTTCGTTCTGACACGCGAGATCCTGAAGGGGCGGATGGAGCGCGTGCAGCCGATGCCGGGGATGCACGAGGCTATCAAAATGCTGCATAAAAAGGGCTTCACGGTGCTGATAATGAGTGCCAATAGTGAGCGAAATATCCGAAAATTCCTAAAACACGAGCACCTTAATTCATACATCGATGATGTTTATGGTAGTGTGCGCGTCGGTCGCAAGGCTAAGCGTTTGCGTCAGCTGATGCAGACAGATATCGTGCATCCCAAAGACACTTGCTGCGTGGGTGATGAGGGTCGTGATATCGCGGCGGCCAATGCGGCTGGACTCAAAAGTATAGCCGTGACATGGGGCTACAATAGCGAGGAGCAGCTGATGGAACAGCATCCGACACATGTTGTAAAAACAGCTTCCCAACTTTTGGAGAAACTCGGGGCATAGCATGGAAAAAGCGGACGATAAATCGCAGAACCCTACCGTAATAATCGAACAGATCGTTCCGGGCGGTCAGGGCCTGGCGACATTACCTGATGGTCGAAAAGCGTTCGTGTGGAATGCCTTGCCAGGAGAGAAGGTTAGCATCAATATCACCAAAAACAAACGCAACTACGCCGAAGCAATTGCCGTGGAAATCATCGAAGCTTCAGCGGATCGGGTCGAAGCTGCCGAAGCTAACTACCTTGCCACAAGCCCTTGGCAGGTCATGAAATTCGAGGCCGAAAACCGTTATAAAAATAACATCGTCAAAATGTTAGCCGAGCAAGCCAAGCTAGATTTGGAAGTATTGCCAGGCACCATTACGGACGGTCAAGAGTGGAACTATCGTAATAAGATGGAGTATAGCTTTTGGGGCGATGAGCGGGGCATACACCTAGCCCTTCATGAGCGCGGTAGCCATGGCAAGCAGATCGTCACTGGCAGTAAATTGGCCATGCCAGCAATCGATAAAGCGGCTAACGAGGTGGTTGGCCAGTTAAATTCATTGGGAATCCGCGCTGGTGATTTGAAGACAATAGTTATTCGATGTACTCAAAATGGCGAAGTCGCCGCGGCCTTGTTCACAAAAACTAGGCAGTTCCCGACCATGCGTTTGCCCGTGGGGCCACTCGGGCTTCGTGTGTATTACTCAAATCCGAAAAGCCCCGCGTCCGTGCGGACGGAATTATTATATGAACTAGGCAGCGCCGAACTGTTCGATAACCTCGCGGGCAAACAACTTGAATATGACGTCGACTCGTTTTTCCAGGTGAATGTTCCGGTCTTTGATCGGGCACTGGGGGCGATTAAGGATGGTCTAGACGCGGATCACCTAGTGGACATGTATGCGGGCGTTGGTGGCATCGGCTTGATGGTGGCCAAGCGTCAGGTAACCTTGGTCGAACTCGACAATGCCTCGGCAGCCATGGCTCGGCGGAACGCCGAGGCGAGCGGACTAGAGGCGGAGGTGGTCGAAACCTCAACCGAGCGCGCCTTGGAACATATAGTGGAAGATACCCCGGTAATTTTCGACCCGCCTCGCGCCGGGCTGCACCGTGATGTCGTGGAACGAGTCTTGTCCGTGAAGCCGCCAAAGATAGCCTATCTCAGCTGTAACCCGGCAACCCAGATGCGCGACCTAGCTTGGCTGCAAGAAGGATATGATATATTGCCAATCCAGGTTTTCAACTTCTTTCCGCACACTCCCCACATCGAAACACTGGCGATCCTGACCCGCAAATCCTGATACAATAGAAGTATGAATTATTGGAGGGAACGCTCGGCACCTTATCGTCCGGGCCAAACGACTGCGTTCAAAGTCAGCCGCAGTAAAATCGAGCTGTTCATGCAGTGCCCGCGCTGTTTTTGGCTGGATACGCGGCTCAAAATAACCCGGCCGAACAGCCCGCCGTTCAACATCAACAAAGCTATCGATGAGCTATTCAAGAAAGAGTTCGATCGCTATCGGGCTGAGGGTAAGCCGCACCCGATGATGCTAGACAATCAAATCAAGGCCGTGCCATATCAGCACGACAATATGGACACTTGGCGGCACAACTTCACTGGAGTCGTGCACGTCCACGAGCCGACGAACCTGCATGTCTTTGGGGCTGTCGATGACATTTGGGTCAATGACGACGGCGAGTTGATCGTGGTCGATTATAAGGCGACCAGCAAGAGCAAAGAGGTCAGCATAGATAGTGATTGGCAGATCAGTTATAAGCGCCAGATGGAGATTTATCAGTGGCTGTTACGGGCCAACGGTTTCGCGGTGAGTGACACCGGCTATTTTGTTTACACCAATGCAAGGATGGACCTGGATGAATTCGGCAACCGGCTGGAATTTGTCACCAAAGTCATACCTTATACTGGGAACGCCAGCTGGGTTGATGATGTGCTGGTGAAGATGAAGGTCTGCATGGAGGGCGAGATGCCTCCGGTGGGTGACAGCATCATGGGCGGGCCGTGTGAATTCTGTAGCTATGCCCGCCAGCGGACAGAACTGACACTAGCTGCCGTGAAAGCCAAGTCGCCGAAGAGCAAATAGGGTATACTATCGTCATGTTAGACATCCAGTATATCCGAGACAATCCGGAGCTAGTCGTCGAGAAATCGAAGCAAAAAGGCTATGACATTGATGTGGCCCAGCTGCTTGGTTTTGACCGCGAACGTCGTGAGCTGCAGACCCAGGTCGACCAACTGCGCCAAGAGCGAAACGAAATCGCATCCAGCATGAAGGGCGGCAAACCGTCGGACGAACTAGTTGCCAAAGGCCGCGAGATAAAGGACAAGCTCGCTAATCTCGAGCACCAACTGGCCGCCATCGAGGAAGAATTCATCGTACTACTAAAAACCGTGCCGAACATGCCACTCGATGAGGTGCCGGTCGGTTCCAGTGAGCAGGAAAACGTCGAGATTCGGATATGGGGCGAAAAGCCCAACTTTGATTTTGAGCCCAAGAATCATGCCCAGATCGCCGAGGCCAAGGGCTGGCTGGATACGGCGCGGGCAACGAAGATTGCCGGTGCCCGGTTCGTCTACACCATGGGTGACCTGGTGCGGTTGGAGTTCGCTTTGTGGCAATTCGGCCTGGACATACTGTCGAATCAAGAAATTTTGCAGAAAATCATCGATGACAATGGGCTTAAGCTGAGCGCCAAACCGTTCACGCCGATATTGCCACCAGCGGTAGCCAAACAGGCGGTTTTCGAGGCAACCGGTCGGCTTAACCGACAAGAACAAACTTATAAGATCGAAGACGAAGATCTATGGCTGAATGCTAGCGCCGAACACACTATATCACCGATTTATATCGACGAAATCATCCCGGAAGAGGAGCTGCCGATCAGATATGTCGGTTATACGACAGCTTTTCGGCGTGAGGCTGGGACATATGGCAAGGATACGGAGGGTATTTTCAGGCTGCATCAATTCAACAAGCTTGAGATGGAATGTTTTACCACGCCCGAGAGTTCGTATGACGAGCATCTATTTCTAGTCGCCATCCAGGAGTATCTGATGCAGCAACTACAGCTGCCTTACCACGTACTCGAGAAGTGCACGGCTGACATCGGCCGGCCGAATGCCAAGGGCGTAGATATCGAGGTCTGGCTGCCCAGCCAAAATACTTACCGCGAAACGCACACGGCAGATTACATCAAGGATTATCAGACGCGCGCCATGAAGACCCGTTTGCGCCGCCGTGACGGCACGGTCGAGCTGGCTCACACCAACGATGCTACGGCGTTTTCACAGCGCCCGCTCATCGGTATCATCGAGAATTTTCAGACGGCAGATGGCAACGTATCGGTCCCCGAGGTACTTCGACCGTACATGGGCGGCAAGCAAGAAATTTGACCGCGCGGTTGCGGACGCTTGCTACAATAGAGGTATGCATCACCAAATCTAAAAGGTAGTGCATGAAAAGGGGGATTACATGATTAAAAAATTTGAGCTCAGCGCAACGCACCTCGAACTCGACGATAAGCTCAAGAAGTACATCACCAAGAAGATCGCTTCCGTCGATAAGTATCTCTCCCGACACGTTCGTCCGAGCGCCCACCTGGAAGTCCGTCTCAAAGAGCATAAGGCGAATGGACAAAGACAAAGCGTTTGTGACGTAACCCTACGTCTTCCGCACGAAACCATCAAGATCAGTGAATCGACCCAGAATATCTTCGCCTCGGTGGACATCGTCGAAGCAAAACTGAAGCAGCAATTACGCAATTACAAAGAGTTACACACCAACGGCAAGCGTCGTCGGCGCCTATTCGCCCGGGCTCGCAACACGGCTCTCGCCTAAGTTAGTGTCATCACCGTAAACTGTTCGCATTTTAGGCAATAAACCGCTACAATACATACGATAATGCTCTATGTGGGATACCGGCACTGGTTGTTGGTGTCTCACCAAATATAAATGAGGGAGTCGGCAACGTATGCATCGTGTGTTCAAGAAAGTGCTAGGTGACCCACAGGCCAAGACCATCAAGCGTCTGCGTAAGCGCGTAGTTGAGATTAATAAACTCAGCGATAAATACAGTAAATTGACAGATGCCAAGCTGCAAGCCCAGACAGAGGTGCTGAAGAAGCGGTTGAAGAAAGAGTCACTGGACTCAATTTTGCCCGATGCTTTCGCCGTTGTGCGCGAGGCGGCCACACGAACTTTGGGTATGCGTCACTTCGATGTCCAGCTGATTGGTGGCATGGTATTGCACGAAGGTAATGTCGCCGAAATGAAAACCGGTGAAGGTAAAACACTGGTGGCGACGGCCCCGGTGTATCTCAATGGGCTGACCGGTAAGGGTGTCCACGTCGTGACGGTAAACGATTATCTGGCCCAGCGTGACGCCGGCTGGATGGGTCAGGTTTATCATTTTTTGGGCCTCAGTGCTGCCGTCATCATGGCCGAGCAGTCATATATTTATGACCCCAAGTTTACTAACAAAGATCACGAAGACGAACGTTTCAGACACCTCAAACCATGCAGCCGCCGCGAGGCCTACAACGCAGACATTACATATGGAACCAACAACGAATTTGGTTTCGACTACCTGCGTGATAACATGGTGCGCGAGGTTGACCAACTGCGCCAACGTGATTTGCACTACGCCATCGTCGACGAGGTCGACTCAATTCTGATTGACGAAGCCCGTACGCCGCTTATCATCAGTGCCCCGAGTGTTACCAGCGGCAATGCTTACGCCCAATTTTCGAAGGTCGTTCGACAGCTCAAGAAAGATGCGGACTACGAGACGGACGAGAAGCGCAAGACGGTCATCTTGACCGACGATGGTGTTGAGAAAGTCGAGAAAGCGCTGAGCATCACTAACCTGTACGGTAGCGAAAACATCCGAACCATCTATCACTTGCAGCAGGCCCTAAATGCGCAGGCGCTATTCAAGCGCGATAAAGATTATGTCGTGACCAAGGACGGTGAGGTTGTGATCGTGGATGAGTTTACCGGACGACTTTTGCCGGGACGGCGCTATAACGAGGGTCTGCACCAGGCCATCGAGGCCAAAGAGGGCGTAGAGGTCCAGCAGGAATCGATGACCCTGGCCACGATCAGTTTCCAGAACTACTTCCGTCTGTACGAAAAACTGGCTGGTATGACCGGTACGGCGCTGACAGAAGCCGAGGAATTCCACCAGATTTACAAGCTTGACGTCGTCGAAATCCCTTCGAACCGCACGATTGCCCGTCTTGACCGGACCGACCGGATATACCAGACCGAGCAAGCCAAATTCAAGGCCATAGCGCGCGAGGTCAAGATGTTGCATCAAAAGGGACAGCCGGTGTTGCTCGGTACGGTCTCGATCGAGAAGAACGAGCTACTTAGCCGACTGCTAACCAAGGAAAACGTGCCGCACCAGGTCATGAACGCCAAGAATAATGAGCGCGAAGCCAAGATAGTAGCGCAGGCTGGTCAAAAGGGAGCCGTGACGCTGGCGACCAACATCGCCGGCCGTGGTACCGACATCGTGTTGGGTGAGGGTGTCAAGGAACTCGGCGGACTGTTCGTGCTCGGCAGTGAACGACACGAGTCACGCCGTATCGACAACCAGCTCCGCGGTCGTGCCGGCCGTCAGGGTGACCCCGGTGCCACCCAATTCTTCGTCAGTACCGAAGATGATCTGATGCGCATCTTTGGCGGCGATCGCATTGCCAACATCATGAGCCGTCTCAATGTAGATGACGAGACGCCTATCGAGAATCGCATGATTAGCCGCAGCCTTGAGGGCGCCCAAAAGAAAGTCGAAGGCTTCCACTTCGATACCCGAAAGAACGTGGTGCAGTACGACGACGTGATGAACCGCCACCGCAAGGCGACCTACAGCATGCGCCGTGAGATTCTTCACCAGGAAGATATCAGTAAGCGCATCAAGCAGATGGTGCGCGACGAAGCAGCTGCCATGGCAGCCTCGCCACAGATTACCAGTGAAGATTTCGAAGACATCGTGCGCGAGGTATTCCCGCTGGACGAGGCACAGCTCGATCGGTTATTCGATAATGAGTCCAACAAGTTCGCCGAAGCCTTGACGACCGAGGCGGCGGAGCTGTACGCAGCCCGCGAAGAGGCCTTTACTCCGGAGATAATGCGCAAGATTGAGCGCGACGTGTACCTGCAGGTGTTGGATGCGCTATGGATGCAGCACTTAGAGAACATGGATCATCTGCGCGAAGGCATTCACTGGATGTCCGTTGGCCAGCAGGACCCGTTGGTCGAATATCGACGTCGCGCCCAGCTGTACTTCGAAGAAATGCAGCAACAATTACGTCACGACGTATTACGAACGCTATTCCACTCGCAGCCGATTTCCGAAGAGCAGTTGCAGCAAATGGCGGAGACCGAATTGACCCGTGCATCGCGCAACTCGGTCGATAACGTGGATCAGATTTCCGCGGGCGAAAGCGAATTTTCGGAATCCGATTTTGGTCGTCCGGCCGACCCCATGATTCGTGAGCAAGACCGTGAAGCCCATAAGAAAGCTGCCGCCAAACGCAAGAAGGCTCACAAAACCGAACGACAACGTAAGCTCAAGGCACGAAAGCGCAAATAGCTGGCTAGCCCGTGAAACATACAGTAACCGAACTAGTACTAAAAAATGGCGCCAGGGGCCTGCTGGTTCACATCCCGGGTGCGCCAGTCGTTACCTGCGATATCAATTTTAGGGCCGGTGAATATTTGGTCGACGACAAAAAATGGGAAGTGCCGCACCTGATGGAGCATGTACTGCTGGGTGCCAACGAGATGATTCCCAAAGCCCGTGATTTTCAAGCGGAACTCGAGAAAAACGGCGCCTACAGTAACGCTAGTACCGGCGTCTACGATATAACCTACGAAGCCGAGTGTGCGGATTTTGAGTGGGAGCGTGTGCTTGGCCTGATGTTGGTGGCCATCACCAAACCGTTGTTCTTGTCAGACGAATTTGATGCCGAGTTCGGCAACGTCCAAGAAGAGCTGGTGGCACGTTCGAATACTCATTTCCGCCGTCTAAGCCTGGAAATGCGTCAGGAATTTGGCATGCTGGTCAAGACCGACGCCGAACGACTCAAGCTGATGAAGAACGTTACGGTCGACGACGTTCGTGACCATTATCGCCGCACGCACGTGACCGGAAACATGCGGTTCGTGATTGCCGGTAATTTCCCGAGCAAACGCGCCAAAGCGGTCGAGACGATGTTCGAGACGGTTGACTTACCCGAGATTGGTAGCCGGTTCGAGTTACCATCCGAACAGCCCATCTTGCTGGAAAAGGCGGTGTATGTACCGAATGACACCGTCGAGAACTTGTACTTTTACCTTGATACTTTCATGCGTCGCCGAATGAGCGACCGCGAGAATGACTCTTTGAATCTGCTCAACAATGCGCTGACAGAGACGCTTTATTCCAAGATTCTCGGTGCTGCCCGTGAGCGAGGTCTGGTGTACGGCATGAATTCCGGGCATAACCAGAGCCGCGATGTCACGAACTGGTGGTTTGGGGCGCAGGTATCGGACAAGAATGCCATGGCGTTGATGCACATCATTGTCGACGAACTACACAAGGTTCTGGCCGGCGAACTCCACGATGACGACTTGGCAGCAACCAGGCAGTATGCGTTGGGTCGTTTCCAGCGCGGCGCCCAAACCGTCGGCAGTACAGCCAACGGTTACAGCAGCCGATACTTCTTTGATGGTATCATCGAGGATTACGAACGGATACCGGAGCGAATCGCAGCGGTAGAGCGGGGCGACATAGTCTCGATTGCCCGCTCGATGTTCAGCGACAACGTGTGGGGGCTCGGCGTGCTTGGAGATTGCGGCGACGGATTCGCCAACAAGATGCGTAATCGTGTCTCGGGTCTGTGGACCGCCGACGCCAAGGAGTAGCCATGGATAACGAAATCATCTCGCGTGCTCGCAAATTGGACGAAGCCGTCAAATCAGCCATGAAACAGCTCGATATTGAGCGGCTGTCGGCCGAACACGCCGAACTCACCAGCCAAAGCCAGCAGCCTGATTTTTGGCAGGATTCGGTGGCTGCCCAGCAGACGATGAAACGATTATCCGATCTGGGCACACGCATCGAACCATGGCAAAAGCTGACAACTAATATCAATGACATCATGGAACTGAGCGCGCTTAATGACGAGCAGATGGCGGACGAGCTGGCAGTTCAGATCACGTCTGCCGAACGGCAATACGAACAGCTCAAGTCGGCACTCAAATTTACCGGACCATACGACCACTACAGTGCCATCGTCAGTATTTACGCGGGAGCTGGTGGCACCGATGCGCAAGATTGGGCGCAAATGCTGCAGCGGATGTACCTGCGCTGGGCCGAGACGGCATCGCTCAAGACTTCCGTCATTGATGAGTCGGCTGGCGATGAGGCTGGCATCAAAAGTACGACCATGCGGTTCGAGGGCGAAGATGCCTACGGCAAACTTAAGGGCGAGCACGGCGTTCACCGACTGGTTCGGCAGAGCCCGTTTAATTCGGCCGCCTCGCGCGAGACTAGTTTCGCGAAGGTTGACGTACTACCCGAAATCGACAAGCCCGAAGACGTCGAAATCGACGACAAAGACCTGAAGATCGATGTCTATCGCAGTGGTGGTCACGGTGGACAGAGCGTCAACACGACCGATTCGGCGGTCCGCGTGACGCATATTCCCACCGGTGTTACGGTGGCGATCCAGAATGAACGGAGCCAACTGCAAAACAAGGAGACGGCCATGACTATCTTGCGCTCGCGCTTGGCTCAGTTGCAGTTAGAGCAACACGCCGAGCAGGTGAGCGAGCTGAAGGGTCCCGACAGCGCCAACGAATTCGGGAGCCAGATACGCAACTACGTCTTACACCCGTACAAGCAGGTCAAAGATTTGCGTAGTGGTTACGAAACGTCCAGCCCCGAGGACGTCTTGGGCGGCGGTATTGATCCATTAATCGACGCGTATCTAGAACACAATCTAGGAAACTAAATTGACAAAAATAGTAAATAATGCTAATGTCTATATCAGATTGTCAAATAAACAAAAAAGGAAAAACAAACGATGATCAACCAAACCCCCCTGGGTAACCCACAAGAAACTAATGCCGCGGCCGCCCCTGAACAGCCTAGCTCATTCGGACAACCGGAAGCGGTTGTACCGCCGGTCGCCAACCAAGCAGAAATAATGGACAGGACCGCGGGTGTCGTTCACGCCGGAGAAGCGGCCGTTAATTCCATGTTGGAAGGTGCTGCCAACCAGACGGTACCCGCCGAGGTACCTGGCATGATTACTTCCGTGCCGGAAAACTTCGTGGCCGCTCCGGCTCCCGTCGAAGCCGCAGCCCCGCAACAGTTCATAGCCGAGGTTCCGGCCGGACTGGCCCCACAGCAGCCCGTCGTACTGGAACCGCAACCACTCCAACAGCTGCCCCCGCAGCCCGGTCAGTTCCAGTAGCCGCTACTGCATATACCCTAAATACAGGCTGATTCGTCGGCCTGTATTTATTTATCCAGTAGGTGTTATCAGGTCGCTCGCCGCGACAAGAGGTGGCCCCTATGGCGCTATCTTGCTATAATATCGCTAATGATTTTGTTGGACAGGGTAACCAAGACCTATAACAAGAATATGGGGTCGGCACTCGAGCGGATTAGTCTTCATGTCGAACCCAAAGAATTCGTCATCGTGGTGGGTCAGAGTGGTGCCGGCAAGACGACACTGCTGCGGCTATTGACCCGCGAGGAGCGACCTAGTAGTGGCAAGATAATCATTGGCGGTATCGATTACGACAAGCTCAAGGACAAAGACATCCCGCTACTGCGCCGCAAAATCGGCGTGGTTTTTCAGGATTTCAAGTTATTGCCGAACAAGACCGTTTTTGAAAACGTGGCGTTCGCGCTCGAAATAGTCGGCATGGGCAACCGCGAAATCCGCCACACCGTGCCAAAAGTCCTTGATATCGTGAACCTGAAGGGCAAGGAAAATCGCATGCCACTGGAGCTGTCCGGCGGTGAGCGCCAGCGCGTGGCGATTGCCCGCGCCATCGTGCGGCAACCCAAAATACTAATCGCTGACGAGCCGACCGGCAACCTGGATCCCAAGCACGCTTGGGATGTAATCAAGGTGCTGGAGAAGATCAACAAATACGGCACGACCGTGCTGCTGACGACGCACAACCAGGAGATCGTCAACAAATTGCAGCGTCGTGTCATAACTATCCAGCACGGTAAGATCGTCAGCGACCGGGCGAATGCGAGTTACGACGTATGACGCACGGTAGACGCAAACTGATTACATTCGGCCGGATCATTCATACCGGCATGGTTAATTTCGTGCGTAATGCCAGCTTGGCCATCGCGGCCATGGCGGTCATGGTCGTAACGCTCACCATCATACTATTCTCGCTGGTCACCAACGCGACGTTCACCAACACAATCAGCCAAATTACCAGCCAGATCAACATCTCGGTCTTTTTGGAGAATAACGTCACGGATGCCCAGGCTCAGGAATTTGCCGAGGCTATCAAGCGCCGACCGGACGTGCAAAAGGTAGAGTATCTCGACAGGGAGGCGGCCCTGAAGAGCTTTATCGAGCAAAACAAGGACAAGGAAAGCATTTTGCAGGCGGCAACCCAGGCCACCAACCCCGTGCCGGCAACCATCCACGTTTACCCAGCGGACTTGAACCAAATCAAACCAATCCAAGATTTTCTGGTTAGCCCCGATAACAAAAAGTTACAAATGCCCGACTCGCCTTCGTACAAGGGTGATCGCAAAGAAGCCATTGACAACATCACTCACGCCACGAACGTGCTGCGGGAAATCGGCATCGTTGCCGTGGTTACCTTTGCCGTCATTTCGGCACTGATTATTTTCAATACCATCCAAATGGCCATCTTTAACCGTCGGGATGAAATCCAAATCATGCGTTTGTTGGGCGCCAGCACAAGCTATATCCGTGGCCCATTCATCGTCGAGAGCATCATCTACGGCATCATGTCCGCGATCATTTCGGTGCTGATCATAAATGGCGCATTCGCGGCGACCAGTTCGGCGCTGCAGGCAAGCAGTCTGGGTCTACTAGACATCGATTTTGCCCACAGATATTTCTCAGAACATTTTCTTGAACTTTTGACACTCCAAATTGCTATTGGTATAGTACTAGGTGCCGCATCTTCTGTTATAGCGACCCGGCGGTATCTCAAATTCAAAATCTCGAAGAAATAATAAAATTTGATCCAACTTTGTGGCCAATTACGAAGCCATTCGTTTTTTGGCCCGTCGTAACAGGGGAGAGGGTACTTTACAAAACACATGTCTCGTGGTACATTTAGACGTAGCATAAGCAATACAAAAACTATGCCAAAAAACATCAATAAAACCACTGTTATTCTGAATCGGTTCAAGGTCGGCGCCATGCTAGCCTTGGGTGTTTTGTTGGTAGTCGGTAGCATAATGCCAAGAGGCGGCCAGGACGTTTTGGCGGCCACGGCCACCTGCAGCAGCATCACGGAATGTAACAATCAGATTGCAGCCAATAACAGTGCAGTTCGCAACCTGGAGCAGGAAGCTGTCAGTTATCAGGATGCAATCGCGCGTCTGAATTCACAGATTCGACAACTCCAAAATCAAATCAATTACAACCGGGCACGTCAGGCCAAGCTGGAAAGGCAAATCGCTCACGAGCAAGCCCAGATCCAACAACAAAAAATCGTTTTGGGCGATGTGCTGCGTTCGATGTATGTAGATGGGCAGATGTCGACCATCGAAATGATAGCGACCAGTAACAATCTGAGCGATTATGTCGACAAAGAAGAATACCGCAACATGATCCAGGGTAAGATCCAGGACGCATTGGTCGAAATCGCCAAGTTGCAGCAACAACTACAGGTCCAAAAGGCTCAAGTCGAAGAATTGATAAGGGAAGAGCGCGCCCAAAGTGCCCAACTCGTGACGGCTCGCTCCAAGCAAAACAAGATGCTCAGCTACAACAAGAGCCAACGGGCTTCGTACAATGCGCAGACTGCGGCCAACCAGTCGAAGTTGGCAGCCCTGATCGCGGCGCAGCGAGCGGCTAACCAATCGTCCAGCCCCGGTGGCTACTACTTCTTACGCTTCCCGGGCACGGCTCGCGACTTCAACGGCAATAACTATCCCTACAAGTACTCTGGTTTCAGCATGAGCACGGCGCCGGGATGTAATGACGGCGATGGGCCCGATCCATGGGGTTACTGCACCCGCCAGTGTGTGTCCTATGCCGCCTGGGCAGTGAAAGCCTCTGGTCGTGATGTACCAATGTATTATGGCAGCGCCAAGAATTGGGTCTACGCCGCCCGCCGCGACGGTGTGCCGATTTACTCCAACCCGCAACCTGGCGATGTGGCCATCAGCACCAAGGGCACCTGGGGGCACGCCATGTATGTCGAAGCCGTGTCGGGTAATCAGATTTACGTCTCGCAGTACAACCAACAGCTTACCGGGCAATACAGCACCCAGTGGCGAACGTACCGTTAATATAATTCTAACGGGCAGTAACCGGAGTGTATTAGTTGGTCGAGACTGCTTATGGCTGGTATACTAGCTGGACATGCAGAGAGATGAAACGAAGCGTCAATCACCCATGCGGGTGATGATGCTAGGGGGTAGAAGCGTCCTGCGTCTGATAGGAAGACGTGGTCGTCCAGTGTTATTCGGCGCGTTATTATTCGGCGCGGGAGTGGTTATTGGGCGGGGTGGAATATCGGCTCAGTTTGGCTCGTCCCAACAAATCAACCCGGGGTTGCCAGCTAACCTGAATTATTCGTCGGTCGAGCAGGTATATGATAGCCTCCGCGAGAACTACAGCGGTTCGGTCAGCACCCAGGCTCTGCTCGATGGGCTCAAACACGGCCTGGCCAATGCTACGCAGGACCCTTATACGACGTATTTCACGCCTGATGAAGCGCGAGTATTTAATGATAAGCTCGAGAATACTTTTAGCGGAATCGGCGCCAGGCTTGGCAACGATGCCCAGGGAAATTTGCTGATCGAGACGCCGCTGACCGGCTCTCCGGCCGAAAAGGCGGGTCTCAGGGCCAAGGACATTATCCTTAGGGTCGACGGTCATGATACGCGAGGATACAGTTTGGCGCGGGCCGTCTCGGAGATACGAGGCAAGAAAGGCACCAAGGTGACCCTGGTAGTGCTGCGCGACAACTCCCGTCAGCTAACATTCACGGTTACTCGCCAGGACATCACGCTGCCGAGCGTGACATCCAAGGTACTCAAGAATAATATTGGCTACATCCAAATCATCAGCTTCTCGAACGATACGGCCGATCTGACTGCCCAAGCCGCCAAGAAATTTCAGGTCGCGGGGGTCAAGGGTATCATCCTGGATTTGCGCAACAATCCGGGTGGACGCCTGGACCAGGCGGTGCAAGTCGCTAGCCTCTGGCTACCCGAGGGCCAGACTATTTTGTCCGAAAAGCGAGGGGATGTCGTGGTCAATGAGTCATTCTCTACGGGGGACCACGATTTGGCTAGGTTTCCGACGACAGTGCTGATAAATGGCGGCAGTGCGTCGGCCTCCGAGATCGTGGCCGGAGCATTACACGATAACAAGGCAGCTTATCTAATAGGTGAAAAGAGCTATGGCAAGGGCGTCGTGCAGCAAATAATCGATCTCAAAGATGGCGCACAGCTTAAGGTAACGATTGCTAGCTGGTATCGTCCGAACGGGCAGAATATCAACAAGAAGGGAATCGACCCCGACAAAGCCGTCACCATCAGCGATCAGCAGGCCGCCAAGGGGCTCGATCCTCAACTTGACGCAGCTACCGCATATTTACTGGCACGCTAATATTACTACAACTCATCCTTGTGCTGGACAGATTTGTAAGGTACCATAAGAGTAATATTTGGGTAATGTGTAGGCGGAAATGAGTCGGCCGACGAAGTACGTATTTGTAACTGGAGGTGTGCTTTCTGGATTAGGAAAGGGCATCACCGCCGCCTCAATCGGCAATGTACTCAAAGCTCGAGGGCTCTCAGTAAACCTCCAAAAATGTGACCCATACTTCAATGTCGACGCCGGTACGCTTAATCCACGGGAGCACGGCGAGTGTTTCGTGACGAAGGACGGTGCCGAGACCGATTTGGACCTGGGGCACTACGAACGGTTCGTCGACGAAGAATTGACCAAGGCCAGCTCGCTTATGAACGGCCGGGTCTACAGCAAGGTAATCCAGGACGAGCGTGATGGCAAATACGCCGGCAAGACCGTCCAAATCATTCCGCATATCACCGGTACGATCCAGGAATACATAAAACAAGCCGGCGAAGGCTTCGATGTACATATCGTCGAGATTGGCGGTACGGTCGGTGACTACGAGAGCCTGGCATTCATAGAGGCCATCCGCGAGCTGGGGCAGGCCGTCGGACGCGAGAATTGCCTGTACGTCCACGTCGTTTATCTGCCATATTTGGGCGCCAGCCAAGAGACTAAGACCAAGCCAGCCCAGAGCGCCGTACGCGAACTGCGCGGCCTAGGTATCATCCCCGACGTACTGGTGGCGCGTAGCGAAAGCGAACCGCTTGGTTCGACAGTCAAGAAACTAAGCTTGTTCTGCGGCGTCGACGAGGAAGCCATCGTACTGCTGCCGAATGCCCGCAGCATCTACCAGGTCCCCCTAACGCTCGAGGATAGTGGCATCAGTGACGTCATCTGTAAGCGCCTGGGACTTAAGACGAAAGCCGCGAACATGCGTGGCTGGCGTGACATGGTGGAGCGGGCGCTGGCGCCGGTCAAGCGCAGCGTAACCGTCGGTGTGGTGGCCAAGTATCTGGACAATCAGGACACGTACATGTCAGTGTTTGAGGCCTTGCGATCAGCTGGTTGGGCAAACGGTGCTCACGTTAATATAGAATGGATCGATGCCGAGAAACTTGAACACAAAAGTGAGTCAGAAGCGAGGGAGATACTTGAAAGTGTCGACGGGATAGTCGTGCCGGGCGGTTTTGGTTCCAGGGGTGTAGAAGGCAAAATACTGGCTGCCCGTCACGCCTTGACCGAGAAACAGCCCTATCTGGGGTTATGTTATGGATTGCACATGGCACTGATTGCGGCTGCCCGGAATGCCGGATTGAGCGACGCCAACACCACGGAAGTCAATCCGGATACTTCAGCACCGGTAATCACGACCATGGATGGGCAACAGGGCAAAGAAAACACCGGCGGC